>JAEWMV010000061.1 GCA_023393045.1 Bacillota bacterium
GGGCAACGCAACCGCTATATGGTGGACAACAGCTCGCTCGTCATCGCGGTCTACGACGGGCAGCGCGGGGGCACGCACAACACCGTGGCCTACGCGAAGGAAAAAGGGAGGGACGTATGGCTCGTGCCTCCCGCGTAAAGGAGAATTTGGCTTTATGCCTGTTATATCGGTACACGACCTTAAAAAGGTGTTCGTCGAACGCGTCTTGTTCGACGGAGTTTCTTTTGAAATAGGCGAAAAGGACCATGTGGGCTTTGTGGGCGTCAACGGCAGCGGCAAGACCACGCTCTTTCGCATGTTAGAGGGCGTCATGCAGCCCGACGGCGGCAGCGTATACAAAAGCCGCGGCGCGCGCGTGATGACTATGGAGCAGACGGTGACGGATACGGACAAAACCGTCTATGAGGCGACGCTGCGCGCGTTTTCCCCGCTTATCGACGCGGAAGCCGAGCTGGAGGAGATCAACACGAGGCTTGAGCGCGCCCAGGGGACGGAGCTCGATTCGCTCGTTTTGCGCCAGCACGAGGTGCGCGAAAAATATGAGTCCGACGGCGGGCTCACCTATAAGAGCCGCACGCGCGCGACGCTGCTGGGCCTCGGCTTCACCGAGGCGGAGCTCAATAAACCGCTCTCGAAAATGAGCGGCGGACAGCGCAACAAGGCGCAGCTTGCGAGCGTGCTCCTCTCGGGCGCGGATCTGCTCCTTCTTGACGAACCCACCAACCACCTCGACCTCGATTCCATCGCGTGGCTGGAGGAATTCCTAAAGGGCTATTCCGGCGCGTTCATCGTGGTTTCGCACGACAGGTATTTTCTCGACAACGTAACAAACCGCACGATGGAACTCAAGAACACGCGCTTCTATGTGAGCGAGGGCAATTACTCGCGCCATGTGGAGCTCATGGCGGACGAGCAGGAGTTTTTGCGCAGGAAGTACCTGCGCACGCAAAAGGAGATCGCGCGCATCGAGCGCATCGTGGAGCAGCAGCGCCGCTGGGGGCAGGAGCGCAACTTCATCACCGCCGCCAGCAAGCAGAAGCAGGCGGAAAGGCTGCGCGCAACGCTCGTCGCCCCGGAAAGGGAGACCGCCGCCATCCGTTTCCACTTCCAGTCGCGCGCGGTGAGCGGCAACGACGTGGCCGTGGCAAAGGGGCTTTCCAAATCCTACGGAGGCAAAACGGTTTTTCGCAACGTCGACCTCCTCCTCAAAAAGGGCGAGCGCGTGTTTCTGCTTGGGCCTAACGGATGCGGCAAGACCACGCTGCTGCGCGTGCTCCTTCACAAAGAAAGGCAGGACGCGGGGGAATGTTACCTCGGCGCAAACGTGCAGGCGGGCTATTACGAGCAGAACCTCAGTGTGGCGCATCCAAACTATACGCCGCTTGAGGAGGTGCGCGAACTCTATCCCCGCATGAGCGACACGCAAATACGAAGCGCGCTGGGCGCGTTCCTCTTTCGCGGGGACGACGTGTTTAAGGAGATGGGCTTGCTCTCGGGCGGGGAAAAGGCGCGCGTGCAGCTCCTGAAGCTCATGCTCTCGGGCGCGAACTTCCTTCTTCTGGACGAGCCCACCAACCATCTTGACATCGCCTCGCGCGAGGCGCTCGAGGCGGCGCTTGAGGATTACGAGGGCACGCTTCTCATCGTCACGCACGACCGTTACCTCGTGGAGCGCCTTGCCGACCGCGTGCTTGAAATGCGCGGGGACGGCATGGAGGAATACCTCGGCGGCTATACGGATTACCTCGAGCAGAAGGCACTGCGAAACGCAAGGCAGGAGGAGAACGAGCCTTCCCGTTCCGCCACGGCGGAGGATTACCGCGCCAAAAAGGAAAAGCAGGGCGCGCTCAATCGCGCCGCGGGGGAGCTGCGCCGCGCGGAGGAGCGCGTGGCCGCGTGCGAGGAGGAACTGCGCAAGATGGAGGAGCGCCTTTCTTTTCCGTGGGTCGCTTCCGACTACGTCAAGGCGGGGGAGCTGAGCGCCGCCATCGAACAAAAGCGCATAGAGCTGGACGCGCACTATAAGGCGTGGGAAGAGGCGCAGAAGGTGATGGACGGGTTGAATCAATGACGATATATCGTCATTGATTCAGTGAATAGCTAATAGTGAATGGTGAATAACTGCCGCTGCGGCGGAGGGCGAGGCAATTGAAAATTGATAATTGACAATCAAGAAAAACGTCCGCGATAGCGGGGGGGGGGGTTCGGGTTCTTTCGGTGCGTCGGGGACAGTTCTGTTTGCTTACGACGAGGAAACGATATTTCCCCTTGTTGTGCGGCAAACAACCAGAACCGTCCCCGGTGTGGGGAAGAGGATAATAGCTGGGGACGGCTTCTGCTTGTTCGGCGGTATTCCCTATGAAAGCGCAGCAGCGTTTCTTCCGAACAAACAGAACTGTCCCCGACGACTCTTAAAACAGACGCGATTCTTAAACCAGATAAAATTCTTTAGAACATTTCCGCAATTTTTATCAATCATCGCGCCGGTCAAATGCGGTAGAATATCCCTGCGGGAGGCGGTGGGGCATGGACTATATCGAACATATCCGGCGCGCGCTGGACTATATCGAGGATAACCTCACGCAGGAGTTGAAGCTGCCGGATCTGGCGCGGGCCGCCGGATATTCGCAATACCATTTCCTCAGGATTTTCAGGGAAGTCATCGGATTGACCCCCGCGGATTACATCCGCAAGCGGCGCATCTGCGAAATTGTACGCGAGATGGAGCAGACCAGGCGCCCCATGAGCGACATCGCCTTTGATTACGACTTCAATTCCAAGGAGAACTTCACCCGCGCGTTCAAGGCGGAGCATGGCATTTTGCCAAGCGAGCATAAGGCGGCGCGCAACAGCCTCAAGCTCTATGAAAGGCCCGCGCTCGAAGCCCGGCCGCTCGCAATCGAGCCCGCGATCGTCACGCTCAAGCCGTTTTCCATCGTCGCTTATCCAAGCGACGAAGCGGCTCCGCCGAATTTCTGGAACAAGTACAACGCGAAGAAGTGGTCGTTGAAGCTCACGGGCGGTATTGTTTGCGAGGATTACGGCGTGGGCCTCTGGAGTGCGCAGGCGCAAAGGCTCGATTATTTCTGCGGCGTGCATGACGCGCACGCCAAGGGGGATACGCGCGGCACGGTTTCCCTTCGCATCCCCGGCGGAACATACGCCGTGTTTGAAACGCCGGCCGCTTCCCACATGAGTTTCGTCAACGCCATCCACGACACATGGGCGTACATCAACCGGGTCTGGCTGCCGGGGAGCGCGTACCGCCACGCGGGCGGCTATGAATTCGAGACCTATTTGGAGGCCGGCCGCACCTTCCGCGAAAAAATTTATATACCGCTGGAGCACCGTTAGAAAGGAAGACATCGAAATGAAAAAGCTCAACGTAACATGGGACGGCGTCGCCGACCCGACGGGGTATCTCTTCTCCTTCGCAAAAGCGCTTTCCTGCGCCGTGCGGCACAGCCCGTGGCCGGAATACGCGGAGGATATCGTCGCCACGAGCGGCTTTGCTTTCCGCATGTGGGTCTCCTCCGACTTTTGCCCTTCCGCCACGAGCATATGGGAATTCAAGAAACAGCCCGTCTGGGCGGAAAACGGCGGATTTGCTTGCCGCTATACCGAGCGGCTTTGGGGAGAAGACGCCATCGAGGAAGAGCGGAGCAAAGCCGCCATAGACCTCATCCGCGCGTCCATTGAGCGCGGCGTTCCCGCAATCGCGTGGGACGTCGGCGTCCCCGAATGGGGCCTCATCACCGGCTATGACGACGCGGCGCAAACGTTTGCCACCCTTTCCGTCACAGGCGCGGGGGAAATGCCCTATGACCAGCTCGGCAAGCGGGAAATTCCCATCCTCTCCGTGCTGACTATTGTGGAAAGGACAAATAAGCCGCAGGAGCAGATAATAAAGGACACCGTGAAGCTTGCGCTTTCGCATCTCAAGGGCGAGGAGTGGTGTGAAAACGCCTGCGGGCTGGCGGCCTATCCCGCGCTGATCCGGCATTTTGAGGGGGATTTCAATCCCGATGTTTCGTGGAACATGGAATACTTTCTCGGCACCTACGGCGGCCTGAAATACTACGCGTGGAAGTATTTTGAAAAATACGGGCAGAGCGAGCTTGCCGCGCTGTACTCGGAAATTTACCGCGCGTGGCAGGAGGCGTTTCATATCAAAATCGGCGAGGACATCACAAAGCCGGAGGTCCGCGCAAAGATTGCCGCGCTGCTCAAAACTGCGCAGCAAAAGGAGGAAGACGCCGCCGCGGCGATGGAACGCTGGGGCAATTGACATTGTCAATTGCAACGAATAGGTAATAGTGAATAGTGAATAACTGCCGCTGCGGCGGGGAAATTTGTAGGGGCTGATTCAATATCGGCCCCTTTATCAGTCCAAACGAAATCGGCCTCCGCTCTTAAAGCGAAGGCCGTTGTTCATGCACAGTTATTCACTATTCACTGTTCGTTATTAGCTGGAATAATTGCCCCCGGCAATTATTCCACATCCTCGAACACTTTCTCTGGCGGGGCGTCGAGCTGGAAGGGGTCCTTGAGGATGGATTTGAGCATCTTGAAGGCGGAGGAATAGTAGAATCCGTCGCAGATGCGCTCGTCCGTCACCCAGGTGTAGGTGATGTAGCGCCGCTCGGCCACGGCGCCGTCGGGCATGAGTTCCGTGCGCCGCTGCTTCGCGCCGAAGGAGCAGAACACCGGCACGTTGCCGAAATCGTAAAGGTGGTGGAACACCGGCGGTATGCCAAGCGAGCCCATGGACGTGATGAACATGGAGCCGTGGAAGGGGCTCAGGTCCGTGAGGGACTTGGGGATGAGGCCGAAATAATCGAGCAGCTTGAGGAACCACACCGCGAATTTCAGGAAGAGGCCCGGTATGTAGCTCAATACCTTGGCGAGGTCATCGAAATCGCTGTCGCTCGCGCTGCGGGAGGCCTCGATTTCCTTGGTCATCAGATGATAAATATCCGTGGCGGTGGCGTCTCGTCCCGGGCGTATTTTGATGATGGTCTCCGCGCCCTCGCTCGTCATCTCCACCTTGACCGCCATGTTGATCTCAATGTCGTTGCGCTGGTAGACTTTCTGGCCGGAAATGAAGCGGTTGACGGCGGGCTTCTGCGACACGCAGCGTACATAGGCCGCGATGAGCACGTGCATGATGCCAAAGCCCGTGAGCCCCTCGTCCTTGCGCTTGTGGCGGATATAGCGCTCTAACTCGTCGATATCCACGCTGTCGATAAAATGATTCGATGCGCCGCTGCGGTTGACCATGATGTATGAGGATACGCGCGTGAGCGGATCAAGGGAGCGCAGCTTGCGCCCGTCTTTCCTGTCGCCCCATCTGCGCCTGCGATTTTCCATCCTGCAATCTCCAAACTATGATTTCTAAAATAAATGCGTAATATAACAAAACGGTACGCGTTATTGTACTATCCCCACCGCGGCATGTCAATGGAGCGGGGGCGGCAAAGCCCCCGGCCGCGGCGCATCCGCAAGGGCGGCGCTTTACTCCTGCCCCTCCTCGAGCCGCTCGTTGAAAAGGGCGAACACCTCTTCGAGCAGCGCCTCGTCCTCGATGCCCTCGAGGTACTCCTCGTCCGGCGCGTCGCCGTCCTTCACCTCGAGTATGGTCACCTCGTCGCTCGCCTCGCCCGTGGGCAGAAGCACCGCGAAGGCGCGCTCCTTGTGGGAAATCACGTCCAGTATTTCAAACAAAAGCTCGTTGCCCTCCTCGTCCGTGAGGGCGATGACGTCGTTGCGCTCTTTTTCCATATTATGCCTTCCCGTCGCAGCCGAGCACGTGGACGATCTTGTGCGCGACCATGCCCTTTATCGCCTCGCGCGCGGGCTTTAAGTACTGGCGTGGGTCGAAGTCCGCGGGATGCTCCGCGAAGTATTTGCGTATGGTGCCTGTCATCGCAAGGCGGAGGTCCGAGTCGATGTTGATCTTGCACACCGCCATGGAGGAAGCGCGGCGCAGCATATCCTCCGGCACGCCGATGGCGTCGGGCATGTTGCCGCCGTTCTCATTGATCATTTTGACAAACTCGGGCATGACGCTGCTTGCGCCGTGCAGCACGATGGGGAAGCCGGGCAGGCGCTTTTGCACCTCTTCCAATATGTCGAAGCGAAGCTGCGGCTTCGTGCCGGGCTTGAATTTATACGCGCCGTGGCTCGTGCCTATGGCGATGGCGAGGGAATCGACCCCTGTGCGCGTCACAAAATCATAGACCTGATCGGGATCGGTGTAGCTGCCTTCGCCCGCGGCGACCTTGACGTCGTCCTCCACGCCTTCGAGGCGGCCAAGTTCCCCTTCGACCACCGCGCCGTGCGCGTGCGCGTACTCGACCACCTTCGCGGTGAGCGCCACGTTTTCTTCATAGGCGTGGTGGCTTCCGTCTATCATCACGCTTGTGAAGCCGCCGTCCACGCAGCTTTTGCACAGCTCAAACGTATCGCCGTGGTCGAGATGCACGCAGATGGGCAGCCCCGTTTCGATGATGGCGGCTTCGATGAGCTTCATCAGATAGGTGTGGTTCGCGTACTTGCGCGCACCCGCGCTCACCTGGAGAATAAGCGGCGCTTTGAGTTCCTTCGCCGCCTCCGTGATGCCCTGTATGATCTCCATGTTGTTCACGTTGAACGCGCCGATGGCATAGCCGCCCTCGTATGCGTTTTTGAACATTTGTGTGCTTGTGACAAGTGGCATATATTTCATCTCCCTCTGCGTAGTTTTCGCCTACATTATACCCCATATCCTCTTTTATTCCAATACGGACGCGTCGATATTTGTCCGGCCGTATTGTAGAAAGCGCGCGCTGTGGGTATAATGAAAGCGCGACCAAATAACGTTAAAGGATGAATGAAATGGCAAAACTCCTTTCGCTTATCGTACCCGTCTTCAACGAGCAGGAGGCGATTGACGCCTCGTTTGAGCGCATGTATGCCGCCATGCGGGCGCTGCCCTACGACTTTGAGCTCATCTACGTCAACGATGGCAGCCGGGACGCTACCATGACGCACCTTCGCGCCATCGCCAAAGCGCATGAGAACGTGCATGTCATCTCTTTTTCACGCAACTTCGGCCATCAGCTCGCCGTCACAGCGGGCATGGACGCGGCAAAAGGCGACGCGCTTGTCATCATCGACGCGGATCTGCAGGACCCGCCGGAGGTCATCGGCGAGCTCGTGCGCGCGTGGGAGAGCGGCGCGGACATCGCCTACGGCAAGCGCAAGAAGCGCGAGGGGGAAACCTTCCTCAAAAAGTTCACGGCGTTTTGCTATTACAGGCTGCTTAATTCCATGAGCGCGTATCCCATTCCGCTCGACACGGGGGATTTCCGCCTGCTGGATCGCAAGGTGGCGGAGATGTTCCTCAAGATGCGCGAGCACAACAGGTTCCTTCGCGGCATGAGCGGCTGGATGGGCTTTAACGCGGTGCCCGTAGAATATGTGCGCCACGAGCGCGTGGCGGGCAGCACCAAGTACACGCTCAAAAAGATGCTGCGCCTCGCCTTTGACGGCATACTGGGCTTTTCCTACAAGCCGCTCACGCTTAGCATGTACGCGGGCGTCGCCGTCACGGCGCTCTCATGCGCGGGGCTTATCGCCCTCATCGTGTGCGCGGCCACAATAGGCGTCGCGCCTTGGCTCTGGGGCCTGTGCGGCCTCGTTCTTTTAAACGGCCTCACGCTGCTTATGATGGGCGTGCAGGGCGCGTATCTCAACCGGATCTATGACGAGGTACGGGGTAGGCCCCTCTACGTCGTCGCCGAAAAGCTGAATTGTAAGGAGTGAAAAAATTATGCTCGACCCCCGCGTGAAAAAACTGGCCCACAACCTCGTCAACTTTTCCTGCAAGCTCAAAAAAGGCGAACACGTTTTGATCGAAGCGTATGACGATTGCCACGCGCTCGTATTGGAGCTTGTGCGCGAAGCCTACGCCGCCGGCGCGCGGCCGCACGTGTGGCTCAGGAGCGCGCAGGTGAACCGCGCCCTTTCGATGGGCTGCGAGAAGGAACAGCTCGAGCTGGACGCGAAGGTGGACTGCCTTTTGATGGAAAACATGCAGGCCTACATAGGCGTGCGCAGCGCCTTCAACACCGCGGAAAACGCGGACGTGCCGCAGGCAAAAAGCGCGCTGCGCGGCAGCTTATATGCAAAACCCGTGCACAGCCTCATCCGCGTGCCCAAAACGAAGTGGGTCGTGCTGCGCTACCCCTCGCCCTCCATGGCGCAGGGGGCAAACATGAGCACCGAGGCGTTTGAGGATTATTACTTCAACGTATGCTGCCTCGACTATTCCAAGATGGACAGGGCCATGGACGCGCTTGTCTCCCTCATGGAGCGCACGGACAAGGTGCGGTTGAAGGGGCCGGGCACGGACATCACTTTCTCCATCAAGGGCCTGCCCGCCATCAAGTGCGCGGGGGAACTCAACATACCGGACGGGGAGGTCTTCACCGCGCCCGTACACGGCAGCATCAACGGGTACATCACCTTCAACACCCCCTCGCTCTTCGAGGGCTTCACCTATGAGAACATCCGCCTCACCTATGAAAACGGCCTGCTTGCGGACGCCACCGCCAACGACACGGAGCGCGTGCGCCGCGTGTTCGAGCGGGACGAGGGCGCAAGGGGCGTGGGCGAATTTGCCATAGGCGTCAACCCGTACATCACCTCGCCCATGAAGGACACGCTCTTTGATGAAAAGATCGCGGGCTCCTTCCACTTCACGCCCGGCGCCTGCTATGACGAGTGCAACAATGGCAACAAGAGCGAAATCCACTGGGACCTCGTGTGCATACAGACTCCGGAATACGGCGGGGGTGAAATGTACTTTGACGATGTGCTCGTTAGGCGTGACGGCCTGTTCGTGCCCGACGCGCTCAAGGGCCTCAACCCCGAGAATCTCAAGTGAAAAAGCGGGGTATGCTATAATCGCGGCTTATGTGGCGCGGCAGCGCGTTTTGAATATGGAAAGTCGCGCGCCGCATTGTTGCAAAAATAACGATTTCAATATAAGATAAAACCGGAAAGTGAAGGGATAGAAGCTCTGACTTGAGCTTTGAAATATCTACTATCATAAATTATTAGAGGAGGAACCGCTCATGGCAATCAAGGTAGGCATCAACGGCTTCGGGCGCATCGGAAGGCTTGCTTTCCGCATCGCCCTCAAGAACCCCGATGTGGAAGTCGTCGGCATCAACGACCCGTTTGTGGAGCCGAATTATATGGTCTATATGGCCAAGTACGACACCGTGCACGGCCCCTTTGACGGCGAGCTTTCAGCCGAGGACGGCAAGCTTATCGTCAACGGCAAAAAAATCGCCGCGTACGCCCAGATGAAGGCGGGGGACATCCCTTGGAACGAGTGCGGCGCGGAGTACATACTCGAATGCACGGGCGTGAACACCAGCGTGGAGAAGGCGAGCGAGCATTTCAAGGGCGGCGCGAAGAAGGTCGTCATCAGCGCGCCCTCCAACGACGCCCCCATGTTCGTCATGGGCGTTAACCACAACGCGTATAAGAAGGAGATGAACGTCGTCTCCAACGCGAGCTGCACCACCAACTGCCTTGCGCCGCTGGCTAAGGTCATCCATGACAACTTCGGCATCGTCGAGGGCCTCATGACCACCGTCCATTCCATCACCAACACGCAGAAGACCGTGGACGGTCCCTCCAGCAAGGACTGGCGCGGCGGCCGCGCGGCCGGGCACAACCTCATCCCCAGCTCCACCGGCGCGGCGAAGGCCGTAGGCAAGGTCATCCCCTCGCTCAACGGCAAGCTCACGGGCATGAGCATCCGCGTGCCGACCGTGGACGTGTCCGTGGTCGACCTCACCTGCCGCCTTGAAAAGGCCGCGAGCTACGACGAGATCAAGGCCGTCATGAAGGCCGCATCCGAATCGCCTGAGTGGAAGGGCATCATCGGCTACACCGAGGACGCCGTGGTTTCCTCCGACTTCTATACCGACCCGCGCACCTCCATCTTCGACGCGCTGGCGGGCATCAGCCTCAACGAGCATTTCGTCAAGCTCGTCGCCTGGTACGACAACGAGTGGGGCTATAGCAACAAGCTGGTCGATCTCGCCGTCCACATGGCCAAGGTCGACGCGGAGTAAGTAAGCCTGATCGCCTGAATAATGCAAGGGTAACTTCCCTGTAGCGTCAGGCAAGGTGAATGTTCTGGTGGAGAAAAACGCGTTGAATGATAACAACGAAAGCCAGAACAGCCTAAACAGGTGAAGCCCACAAAGTTATCTCCAACAGGAATATATAATCCCTTTTCAAGCGTTGTAAGGCAATTGAAAGGGGATTATTTTATGCTGTACACCGATCTGAAAGTAAAAGAGGTTAAATGCTTTGACGCACTTGTTTATAGAAACAATGCAAGCATACCGGCCAAATATATGATAGAATAATTTAAAAATAAACCATTGCATCAGCGCATTACGCTTGATTAAAGGTAATTTGGCTGGGAGGGATACATGAATGCTTATTGACAGAATATCGACGCCGGCGCTTATAGTCGATATGGACGCAATGGAGCGCAACATGACGAAGGTCGAGCATTTCTGCGCTGAAAGAGGCGTAGCGCTGCGTCCCCATTATAAGTCGCATAAAAGCACATATATCGCCCATTTGCAGCTTGAACGCGGAGCAAAGGGAATATGCTGCGCGAAGCTGGGCGAAGCAGAGGATCTTGTACTCAGCGGGGTCGAGGATGTGCTCATAGCCAATCAGGTCATTGACAAGGCCAAGATCGCGCGCCTTTCGGCGCTCGCAAACTGCACACGCCTCACTGTTTGCGTGGACAGTGCGGGCAGTGTTGAGAATCTGCAGGCCGCCGCGGAAATGCAGGGGAGCACTATCCATTGCTTAGTAGAGTACGACGTCGGCATGAACCGCTGCGGCGTGCATGCGAAAGAGGAGTGCCTGGCGCTTGCAAGGCTCATTTATTCAAAGGCGAACCTGACATTCGACGGTATTCAGGCTTATGCGGGTAATCTCGCCCACTGCTTTGACTTTGAAAAGCGCCTTGCGGGTTCGATCGCTGTTGAGGCAAAACTCAATGAGCTCAAGGAATACATCGTTGCCAGCGGGCTTGAAGTTAAAGAGATAAGCGGCATGAGTACGGGCACCATATGGAACAGGCCGGAGGGTACCGTTTATACCGAAGCGCAGACAGGCAGTTACATATTCATGGACGCGACCTATGGTAGCATGAACCTGAAGCTTGAAAACGCTTTGTTCCTTCTTTGCACAGCAATACACGCAAGCGATGATCATATAGTGTTCGACGGGGGCATAAAATCACTCGGCATGGATCAGAACAAGCCATATTTTGTTGAGTATCCGGATAAGGAAATAGATTTCAACGAGGAGCACAGTGCCGTATACGCAGTTACGGGAAAAGTTGGCGACAAGGCGCGCATGGTGCCTGGCCATTGCTGCTCCACGGTTAATATGCACGATTGGCTCTATCTTGTGCGCGGCAACAGGGTGATTGACCGCATATACATTACAAGCCGAGGAAAGAGCGAATGAGGAATATGGGATAAACACGGGAACAGAGTATCAATAGCATGAAAGCGGAGTAAGAAACAATCCTTAAAACTCTGTGGGTGTCGGTGCCCGCCGTATGGCGGGCGCCGAATTTTATATATGAGGGCGATTTGCCCTTTTGTGCGTTGCCGCGGGCGCGCCGCGATGGTAAAGTAGAATTATGGAAGAGCAGAAATGGGAAGCCCGCCGTAAAAAGATCAGCCGCTTGATCGCGTCCGCCATCGCCGTCGCGCTGCCTTTGCTTCTCTATTTCCCCCTGCGCGGCGCGATACTGCGCTTCCAGCCGGGGAACGGCGCGGCCTTCAACAGCGCCCAGGCGCTCGCACTCACGGGCGGGGTCTATTTTATTTTCATCATCGCGTTTCTCATCGCCTCGTCGGAGGATATCGCGCAAACCTTCGGCGCGTTGCGCGAAAGGCTGCGGGATCTTTCGGAGGATCTGCGGGAAGTGCCGGAGCAGGCTTGGGAGCTGTATCGCATCAACATCCGTTGGAACGGGCTGTGGTATCTCGTCTATGTCGGGCTGTTCCTCTACGCCGCGGCGTGGGCCGCCGTCGGCTTCGCGCGCTTCTTCGCGCTCATCTGATTAGGCAGAGCCGCGCAAAGTCCTCGCGCTCGTTGGGGTGCTTTGTGTATTGTAAGTGGATTATGAATTAACTTTCCCTTTCACGTCGAATGGCCTTTCATCTCCATGCCCTGCGCATAGAGCGCGAAGCCGTTTTTGCCCTTGCGCTTGACGTGGTAGAGCGCGGCGTCCGCCCTTTTATAAAGCGATTGGAAACCCTCCTGCGCGCCGGGAGCGGTGAGCACCGCGCCGATGCTCACGCTGAGCCGGCACGAGCCGTCCTCGCCCACGACGATTCTGCCGAGCCGCCGCACGAGGGCGGACACCATGGCGTCGAGCTGCACCTCGTCCTTGATGTCCCTGAGGAACACCATGAATTCGTCCCCGCCGATGCGCCCCGCGACGTCTGAGGAGCGGAAGTGCCTGCGTATGAGGGACGTGATCTCCTTGATGGCCCTGTCCCCCTCGACGTGGCCGCATTTGTCGTTGATGCCCTTGAGGTCGTCAAGGTCGAGCACAAGCAGCGCATGCACGGAGTCGGGGTCGTCCAGAAGCAGGCGCGATATGATTTCCTCCGTCACAGTCTTGTTATAAAGTCCGGTGAGCAAGTCTGTCTGCGCCTGCAGCTCCAAGAGCTCCATCCTGCGCTTTTGCGCGTCGATGTTGGTGAATTTGGCGATGATGCGCGTGTTTTTGCCGTCCGTGTCCGTAAGGCCGCTCATGATGGCCGAAAACCATGTGTAATTGCCGTGCGCGTCCTGCATGCGCACCTCCCGCTGCGCGCTGCGGCGCGCGCTGTCCACCTCTGAGAGCATCTCATGGAAAATGCCCTTGTCCTCGGGATGCACCAGCACGGCCTGCATAAAACAATCGAATTGAGGCTCTTTGCAGGAGAACTGCACAAACGTTTCGTTGGCGATAACGGTTTTGTCGGCGCGGCTGACTTCGAGTATGATCACGCCCGAGTCCTGTTCGATGAGGCGGTAGCGTTCCTCGCAGGCCTCCAGTCGCCATTTCTCTTCCAGTATGCGCGCATTTTCAACGCAAAGCATCTTCCTGTCATAGAAAAACGCCGCGAGCATCAGCGCGAAACCCAACGCCAGCGCACCGGCAAGAAAAGCCCCCAGGCAGCGGGCATCCGCTTTGGCCGTTATGTACATCGCGGAGGCGTCCGGAACGCCCCCAACAATCTGCACGGCATATGCATCTGAAATTTTGCACACATGAATATACGCAAGCGTTAAGCCGATTGACGCGACCATGAGAAGAACTGCCGCAAACCGGAACACATACACGCGATTCACAAAGAAGTGTTTGGTTGGAACGTGCTTTTGTGCCATAGGTTGTCCTCGCCGTCTCTGTGATTATACAGGGAAACGGAAATCAAGGCAAGAAAATTATTTTTATACAAAAACAAACAATTTTTACTGAATTAAGGTTTCAAAACGCTGAAATTCCGGGAAAAACGGGCGCTTGCTGCAAGAGGGTTCTGCCATGCGCACTGGGCCGGATTCTACAGAATATTCAATATATAATTGCGCACCGGAAAAACCGCGCCGCCGGGGACGTATATTGGATTACGATAAGCCCGGCCGACGCATTATTTTTTTACACCTATTTTACATCATGCCTTTCGTTTGCGAGAGCAGACCGCCCGCGGCGCCGCCGAGCGCGGCGGGGAAGAGCCACTGGAGGCCGATGTCCGCTAGGGGGAGTGCGTCCGTGCCGAGGGAAGCGGGGACAAGCCTGTCTATAAGCGTGAGCGCTGCGGTGAGGAAGGCCATGAGCGCGGCCCCGCGGTAGACTCCCTCGCGCCGGATACATCCATCGAAAAAGGAGAGCAGTACGAGCGTGATGATGGCAGGATAAACAAGCTCCAGCAGGGGTGCCGCGTAGTCGATGATCGAGGAGATGCCGAGCGTGGATATAAAGAAGCTCAGCGCGCACGCGGCGACGACCAGCGGCACGTATTTCAGCCTGCCGCCCGAAAGCTGCGCAAAGCATTGTGCGCTTGCCGAAATGAAGCCGATGGCGGTCGTGACGCAGGCGGAGGTCACGATAAGCGCCATCACGGGCAGGCCGAGGGAGGGGAGCAACATCTGCGCGAGCGCGAGCAAAAGCTCCGCCCGGTCGAGCCGGGTGGAATAGATTTGGGAGGCCGACGCGCCGAGGTAGGTGAGCGCGGCGTAGACCAGAAAGAGCGCGAGCGAGGCGATCAGGCACGCCGCGCCCGCGATAGCGAGGCGCTTCCCGCCCGATTCATAGCCCTGCTGCCTGGCCATGCCAAGCACCACCACAGAGAGCAGCAGCGCGCCCATCATATCCATGGTTTGATAGCCCGCATCGAGCCCGGTTTTGAGAACGCCGGAAAAATCCTCGATATTCCTCGGCTCCCCGAGCGGGGTCGCGAAGGCTTTGTACATAAGTATCGCAAGCGAGAGCATCAGCACGGGGGCGAGCGCTTTGCCCACAATGCCCGCAAGCTTTGTGGGGCGTATGCACAGCAGCGCCACGAGTATGAAATAGATTGCGGAAGGGATCCACGCGGGCATCCCGAGAAAATTTGGCCGTATGGCCAGCTCATACATGGTTGCCGCCGTGCGCGGCACGACGACCAGCGGCCCCATGCACAGCGCGATGACGGCGACCACAAGGCCCGAGAAGGGCTTGCCCAGATGCCGCGCGATGCCGCCAAGCCCTCCCTCGCAGCGAAACGCCGCGAGGAGCGAAAGCATCGTCATGCCGCATTCGATGGCGGCGAAAGCCAGAAAGCCAAACGGCCATTGGTCTCCCGTCTCAAGCCCGAGGTACGGGGGAAAAATCAGGTTGCCCGCGCCGAAGAACATCGCGAATATCGCGAAGCCCAGCACGATGACGTTGCCGATATCTTTTTTCGCCCGGATGCCGCTCCCTCCTTTCGCGTCCGCTTTTAACACTATTCAAAAGGTGCGCCCGGGATACCAAGGCGCGGATTTTCTCTGCCTGCTGTCAAGGAGGACGGCTTTGTAGTATAATCTGCGTATCAGGGCGCAGCGCTGCGCCGTTATTCGTACTTCCCGCATGAATCAAAGCGTCATAAGGAGCCGTCATGAGCGAAATCACAAGGCAATACCCGGTATTGGAGTGCAATCTGGCCAAGCTTCGCCATAATGTGCGCGAGGTCGTCTCGCGCTGCGGCGCGCTTGGCATTGCCGTCACGGGGGTCGTCAAGGGGTTCAACGGGGAGCCGCGCGTCGCGAAAGCTTTTAGAGAGTGCGGCGTCACGGGGCTTGCCACCTCGCGCACAGAGCAGATAGCGGACTGCCAAAACGCGGGCATTCCCGGACCGTATATGATGATACGCGTGCCCATGCCGGGCGAGGCGGAAGACGTCGCCCGGCATTGCGAGAGCGCGCTGGTGAGCGAGCTTGCGAGCGCGCGCCTTCTTGACGAAGCGTGCGCGAAGCTGGGGACGCGCCTTGGCCTCATCCTCATGGCGGACTTGGGCGACCTTCGCGAGGGGTATTGGGACAAGGGTGAAATGGTTGAGGCAGCGGTGGAAATCGAGAAAATGGTGCATGTGCGCCTGCTGGGCGTGGGCGTGAACCTCGGCTGCTACGGGGCGATCGTGCCGACGCCAGACAACCTCAATGAACTCGTTGAAATTGCCGGGCGCATCGAGGCGCGCATAGGCAGGACGCTCGAACTCATCTCCGGCGGGGCGACCTCCTCTCTGCCCCTGGTATTGAACCGCACCATGCCGAAGCGCATCAACCACCTCCGCATCGGCGAGGGCATTTTGCAGGGCAAGGATCTTTGCGACCTGTTCGGGCTCGACATGAGCTTCCTCCATCTGGACGTTTTCACGCTCAAGGCGGAGGTCTTGGAGGTGAAGGTGAAGCCCAGCCGCCCCGTGGGGAAGATTTTCGTGGACGCGTACGGCTACACGCCGGAGTATAAGGAGCGCGGCATGCGCAAGCGCGCGCTCGCGGGCATCGGCAAGCTGGATTTTGCCTACTGCGACATGCTCGCGCCGCGCGAAGCGGGCGTCGAGGTGCTTGGCGCGAGCAGCGACCATCTCATACTCGACGTGGAGGAGTACGCGGGAGAGCTGAGGCCCGGGGACGTTCTCTCTTTTGATACGCGCTATGCCTCCATGCTTTTTGCCTCCGGATCGCGTTATGTGCGCTTCGTCTGCACCGAATGAGGAAATAGCAAAAAGGACGCGCGGCAATCCGCACGTCCCCCGCTGAATCCGCTTTTACAGGGTTACATTTTAATCAGCCGTGTATACACGCTGTGCTCCGGCTCGCCGCCGGGAATGTAGCTCGCGCCGAGCGTTCTGGCGTAGAAGCCCTCCGCGTCGGAGACCGCGCCGATGATCGCATAACCGTAGCCTGCCTCGCGCATGCCCTCGAGCGTGCGGATTAAAAGCGCCTTGCCTATGCCGCGCCCCCTCTGGCTCAGGGCGACGCCCGTGGGGCCGAAAAAGCCTTTGGCCGTGGCGTCGTAGCAGGCGAAGCCGAGTATTTTTCCCTTCTCCGTGGCGATGAAGCAGCCCTGCGGCTCCCGGTTGAGGGCGTACTCCGTTTCGTCCGCCCACTGCCTGCCGAAATGCAGCCGTATGAAGGCGAGTATGCGGGATTTGTCGCACGCGATGGCGCGCTTCAACGCGACCCCTTCGGGTATCGTGTACGCGGGGAGCGCCGTGAGGTTTGCAATCATGTCACAGCCGTCCATATTTTTTCACCCCTTCATTAATCATCAGCGTTCGTGGTATTGATATTTTGAGATTGGCTATGCCTAAGCGCGGGCGCTATTTGAGCCCGATGGGAACAAAGACCTCCATCTGCGCCCAGCCATGGCTGAAAAATACGCGTCGAATTTGCCGAGTATCCCTTCGGGCGAAAAATCGAACTCCTTGTCCGCCCCGGACGAGACGGCCTCAAACGGCGGCAGATAGACGATCCTGAAATCCATGGTACCCCTCCCTGCGATGTGGAATGATGTGGAGTATAGAGCCATCATAGCATAGGCGCGACGCCGGTTCAATCGGAGCACGCAGAAGAAATGATGCTCTCAGAATATCCGTATGTCGTGCTCTTCAGGGCTCTGGCGCTTGATCGTGTTTTCTACGAGCGCGGCGACCGTTTCCGCCTTCTTTGCCGTGGGCAGATAGATCGTTTGCTCCCGCGCCTCCTCCGGCGCGGCTTCGCCCTCATACAAAACGCACAGCGGCATAATGCCCGACGCGCGCAGCCGCATATAATTGCTATTGCCCATTGCCATAAAAGCCGTGCTTTCGCCCTGCATCGCCGCGCGCTTGGAGAGCGCGGGGTCGCCCGAGGTGCACACCTCGTCAAACGCGTCCGCAACGCGGCGCCCGATCCCCTCGTCGAAATACGCGTCGTGGAGGAAAAAAAGCCGCTCCTTGCCGGAAAGCTCCCGTGCGCGCGAGGCGACGGCGTAAAAATCATCGTAAATCTGATAGAAGAGCATCAAATCGTCCATGCAGCCGTCCACGCATAAAAGCGGGCAGAAATTGGCCTGCCCCAGCGCGTAGAACTCATCCCGCGGCAAATTCACGGCCACGATGGCGTCCACATGCCGGCTTCGCTGCCTGAGAC
>JAEWMV010000084.1 GCA_023393045.1 Bacillota bacterium
CCGGGGCGCCGCGCCCATACAGTGGGCGATCATCAACGGGGAGCGCGTCACGGGCGTCACCACCATGATGACGGAGTTGGGCGTCGACACGGGGGATATTTTGCTTGCCGAAGAAACGCCCATCGGCCCGGACGAAACGGCGGGGGAGCTTTTTAAAAGGCTTTCCCATCTCGGCGCGAAGGTGCTGGGGGAAACGATAGACAAGCTGCAAAATGGCACGCTGACGCGCACGAAGCAGAACGAGGCGGAGGCCACGCGTTGCCGCGCAATTAAAAAAGAAGACGGGCACATCGATTTTACATTGGGCGCACAGCGCGTGCACGACCTCGTGCGCGGCACGAACCCGTGGCCCTGCGCGTACGCGATGCTCGAGGGCGAACCCGTCAAAATATGGAAAACGAGGCTGACCGGCGAACCCGCCGTCGGCAAACCGGGGTTTTGCGTCACGGCGGACGCGAAGAGAGGACTGCTCATAGACGCGGGAGACGCGCTCATTGAGGTGCTGGAGATGCAATGCTGCGGCGCGAGGCGCATGGACGCGAAAGCCGCGCTGTGCGGACGCCTGCTTTTGGAAAAGACGCTTACATGAGCGTGCGGCGGCGCGCGCTTGAGGCGCTCAGAGATGTTACCGAAAAAGGTGCGTACGCAAACCTTCGTTTGAAGGAGGCGCAGGCGGGGATGGATGCGCGGGACGCCGCGTGGGTCGCTGCCGCCGTGTACACCGCGCTCGACCATCTGTCCTACATTGACCTTGCCATAGCGCGTTGCGCGAAGGGCAGGCCCGACAAGGCGATATTTGCCGTGCTGCGCCTGGGCATCGCACAGGCGATGTTCATGGACACGCCAAAGCGCGCCGCGTGCAACGAATCCGTGAAGCTTGCGCGCGAGATCGGGAAAAGCGCGCTTTCGGGCTACGTCAACGCCGTCATGCGCGCCGTGTGCGACAAGGGTATGCCGGAGCTGCCGCAGGAGCCGCGCGAAAGGCTGACTTTGGAGTTCGGCTATCCGCGCTTTCTCGCGGACGAGTATATAGATCTCTACGGCGCGGAGTTCGCCCGCGCGCTGCTCTCCTCCAAACCCGGAGGGTTCAGCATACGCGCGCAGCATCCTTATACGGCGGCGGAGCTTAAACGGCATTTGGATGAAAAGGGATTGCGCTACACGCGGGGTGCGCTCGACCCGGAGGCGTTTTTATTGGAAAAGGGCTTCGACGTGAGTGCCGAGCCGCTGTTTTTAGAAGGCAAAATAACCGTGCAGAGCGAGGGGGCCATGCTCGTTTGCCGCGCGGTTGAGGCAAAACCCGGCATGAAGCTGCTCGATTGCTGCGCCGCCCCCGGCGGCAAGAGCGCGTACATCGCCTCCCTCACGGGCGGCGGGTGTGAGATAGAGGCGTGGGAACTCCACCCGCACCGCGCGGAGTTGATGAGAAAGACGCTTGCGCGGCTCAACGTCACAAACGTCGCCGTAATCGAGAAGGACGCGACGGTTTTCGATGAAAGCCGCGCTATGGCGTTTGACGCCGTGCTGCTCGACGCGCCCTGCTCCGGCTTGGGCGTGACGGGCAAGCCAGATATACGCTACGCAAAGACGGACGCGGTCATAGACGGCCTCGCGGCGACGCAGGCGAAGCTTATGGATGTGTGCTCCCGCTATGTCAAGCCCGGCGGCAGGCTCGTGTACGCGACCTGCACGGTATCGCGGCGCGAGAACGGGGCGCAGGCGGAGCGCTTCCTTCGGGAACACGCGGACTTTTCGCCCGACGTGGATTGGCTGCCGGATGGCTTGCGGGATCGCGCCGTTTCGGGCGGGATACAGCTTTTTCCCAACGTGGACGGCACGGAGGGGTTTTACATCGCGGCTTTCGCAAGGAAGGGGGCGTGAGGCGTGGCGGGACTGATGAGCATGGATATCGGCGCGCTCGAAGCGCTCATGGAGGAACTTGGCGAGCCGCGCTTTCGCGCCAAACAGGTGTTTTCCTGGCTCGCGCGCGGCGAGAGGCCGCAGGGCATGACCAACCTCTCCAAGAAGCTCCGGGAGAAGCTCGCGGCGCTCCCTTTCGGCGGGGCGGCTGTCGCAGGGCGCTTCATGAGCAAAAAGGACGGCACCGTAAAATACCTTTTTGAACTTGAGGACGCAAACCTTGTCGAAGGGGTGCTGATGCGGTATCATTACGGTAACACGCTTTGCATTTCCACGCAGGTGGGCTGCAAAATGGGCTGCGCGTTCTGTGCGTCCACGCTCGAGGGGTGCGTGCGCAACCTTGAGCCGGGGGAGATGCTCTCCTTCATCGCCTGCGCCGAGCGGGACAATCCGCCGGAAGAAGGGCACGTGCGCAGCGTCACCAACGTGGTTTTGATGGGCAGCGGGGAACCGCTTGACAATTACGGCAGCACCGTCGCTTTCCTCAAGCTCGTCTCCTCGCCGGATGGCATGAACATCAGCCCGCGCAACATCTCGCTTTCCACCTGCGGGCTTGTGGAGAAGATGGAGAGGCTTGCGCAGGACGCGCCGCATGTGACGCTGAGCGTATCGCTCCACGCGCCAAACGACGCGATACGAAACGAGTTGATGCCCGTCAACCGGGCGTATGGGATAGACAAGGTCATCGCCGCGGCAAGGGCGTACGCGGAGTCTACGGGCAGGCGCGTGATTTTTGAATACGCGCTCGTGGAAGGAAAAAATTCTGAGCAGAAGCACGCGGCGGAGCTCGCCTCAAGGCTTCGCGGCGTGAACTGCCACGTCAACCTCATCCCGCTCAATCCCGTGCGGGAGAGGGCGCTCTTAGGCGTGACGAAGGAAAAGGCGAGGCGCTTTGCCGCGTGGCTCATGGAGAGGGGAGTATCCGCCACGGTGCGGCGCGAGATGGGCACGGATATCGAAGGCGCGTGCGGCCAGTTGCGGCGGCGCGTCATACAGGACCAATCGGAGGACGGCGCATGAGGTATGCCTCAAAAAGCGTGACCGGCGTACGGGCGCAGAATCAGGACGCGGTGTTTGTACCGCGCGGGGGCGAGATTTCCCTCGCCGTGGTTGCCGACGGCATGGGCGGCCACAGCGCGGGGGACGTTGCGAGCGTCATCGCCGTGAACATGGTCGTTTCGGAACTGAAAAAGGGCGGCACGGGCAGCGCGGCCTCGCTTGTGGCGGCGGCCGTGACGGCGGCCAACCATGCCGTATATGACATGGCGGCCTCCGACCCCGCTTTGCGCGGCATGGGCACCACCATGGTGCTCGCGCTTCTTTTCAACACGCGCTATGTCGCGGCCAACGTGGGGGACAGCAGGCTTTATCAGATCAGCGGAGAAAGCATCGAGCAGGTCACCAAGGACCATTCCTATGTGGCCGAGCTCGTGGCGCAGGGTTATATCACCAGGCAGGAGGCGGCGCACCACCCGAGGCGCAACCTCATCACGCGGGCGCTGGGCACGAGGGAAGCCGAGCGCGCGGATATATTCGAGCGCGAATGGGCGCGGGGGGACAAGCTCGTGCTCTGCTCGGACGGGCTCTATTCGGAATTGAGCGAGGAGGACATCCTCCATACCGTGCTTGCGACCGACGATATACAAAGCGCGTGCGACGACCTTGTGGACTGCGCGCTCTACTCCGGCTCGAGGGACAATGTGAGCATCATCATCGTGAGCAATGAGGAGGCGGGAGCATGATCGGCAGGCTCGTTTCCGAACGCTATCTCATAGAATCCCTCGTCGGCTCCGGCGGCATGGCGGACGTATACAAAGCCTACGACCGCGCGGAGCAGAAAACCGTCGCCCTCAAGGTATTGAAGCAGGAGCACCGGGAGGACATGGAGTTCATCCGCCGCTTCGAGCAGGAGGCGAAGGCGGTGCTTTCGCTTGACCATGAGAACATCGTGCACTCCTACGACGTGGGCGAGGACGAGGGCTTGCATTACATCGTGCTCGAATACGTCGAGGGCAGCACCTTAAAGGATATCATCAAAAGCGTGGGGCCGCTCGCGCCCAAGGTGGCGGTCAACATCGTCTGCCAGGTGCTCGACGCGCTCTCCCACGCGCACGAGCGCGGCATCATCCACAGGGACGTCAAGCCGCAGAACGTGATCATCACCGCCAGGGGCAGGGCGAAACTGACAGACTTCGGTATCGCCAGGGACGCTTCCACCATCACACGCACCTTCGCGGGGCAAAACGTGGTGGGTTCCGTCCATTATATTTCGCCGGAGCAGGCGCGGGGCGAAAACGTCACCGCCTCGTCCGACATCTATTCCTGCGCCATCATGCTCTTCGAGATGCTCACGGGGCAGGTGCCCTTCGGCGGGGACAATTCCGTCGCCATCGCCCTCAAGCACCTGCAGGAGGATGTCGTGCCGCTTCGCGAATTGAACCCGCGCATACCGCGCGCGCTCGACGACGTGGTGCTCAAGGCCGCCTCGAAAAACCCGAGGGCGCGCTACGCCACGGCGCGGCAGATGAAGGCGGACCTTTTGCACGCGCTGCGCGAGCCAAACGGCAAGTTCGCGCGCCCGCAGGCGGGCGAGGGCGGCGCCGCCAGGAGGAAGACGCACTCGGGCATCGTCAACATCGCCATCATGCTCACAATCGTACTAGGGCTCTTCACCGCCATGTTCTTCATCGCGCGGGCCATACGGGATGAGGGCGAGGGCGCGGGTTCGGAGTACATCGTCCCCACGCTTACGGGAAAAACCATAGAGAAGGCGACGGAGCTCGCCCAGCTTCGCGGTTTCGTCGTGATCGCCTCCGACGAGCGGCCCTACAGCAACGATTACGACGAGGGCGTCGTCATGGAACAGGAGCCCCTCGCGGGCACGCACGCCAAGCAGGGAGATGAAATCACGGTCGTCGTCAGCGGCGGCAGCGATTATGTCGAGGTGCCGGAATTGACGGGCTACACTCTTCAGGAAGCGCTCCTGGCGACGGGGGATCTGGATTTGACGCTCGGCACGCCCGTCTATGTAAAGAGCGACCTGCCGCCGGGGCAGATCATCCGGCAGGAGCCCGCGGCGGGCACGCAGACCTTCCGCGGCGACACGGTGGACATCTGGGTGAGCGGAAGCGTGGGCGCCAACGAGGAGGTGCCCGCGGTGACGGGAATGCAGCTCGACGTCGCGCTCACCATGCTCAAGGAGGACGGCTTTGGCAGCTTCTTCATCTATCCCACCAAGCCCGACACGCTCTCCGCACAGGAGCAGGTGCTGCGCCAGAACCCCTCCGGCGGCATCAGCGTTTCCACGGATACGAAGATAGAGCTTTGGATATGCCGCACGGACCTCGGCTCTTACAGCGCGGACATCGCCTATAACCTCGACATCGCGGCCGAGCAGAGCAGCGTGATCGTCGCCGCTGTCACAGGCGAGGGGATGGAGGTCGTCCTCTATGAGACCACGCTCGCGGCCGGAACGCAGCAGGCTGTTTCCTTCACGGCGTACCTTCGCGAGAGCGGCGATTACGAATGCCGCGTCTATGTGGACGGCGAGCAGGTGAAGAGCAAGAACAGCGTCGTTTCCTTTAAGCTCAACTGACGAGGGCTTGCATTTGGAAGGATTGGTGCTAAAAGGCATTGGCGGCTTCTACACCGTGTTGGACGCGCACGGGGATACCTTTGTGTGCCGCGCGCGGGGAAAGCTCCGCCTGGACGATACGTCGCCCGTGGCGGGGGATCGGGTGGAGTTCGCGCAGGGCGAAAAGGAGGGGCAGGAGAACGTGATCCTCTCCATTTTGCCCCGAAAGAACCTTTTGACGCGCCCCGCCGTCGTCAACCTCGATAAATTGATCATCGTCATCGCGCTCTCAAGCCCGAAACCCGATCTGCTGCTTGTGGATAAGCTTTTGCTCCAGTGCGAGCTCAAGGGGATTGCCCCCGTGCTGGTGCTCAACAAGGCGGACGTCGCGGACGCCGTGCTCGCGCGCTCCGTGCGCGGACAGTACCGGGCGTGCGGGTACAAGATGATCACGGCTTCCGCTATAGCGGGGGACGGCATAGAGGATGTGCGCGCCGAAATCGCGGGCTGCACCTGCTGCTTTGCGGGGCAATCCGCGGTGGGGAAATCTTCGCTTCTCAATGCCATCGTGCCGGAACTCGCGCTCGAAGTTGGGGGTCTGTCGAAAAAGACGGAGCGCGGCCGCCACACCACGCGCCTTGTGCAGCTTTTCGTCGCGTGCGGCGGCGCGGTGGTGGATACGCCGGGCTTTTCCCTGCTCGACGCGGAGCAAATAGAGCCTGAGGCGCTCTGGCGCTATTACCCCGAAATGCGGGAGCATGGCGGCAACTGCCGCTTTTCGGAATGCCTGCACATCAGCGAGCCGGATTGCGAAGTGAAGCCCCTCGTCGGGGATGGGAAGCTGAGTTTTGAGCGCTACGAGCGCTATAAAATACTCGTGCAAGAACTAACGGAAAAGAGGAAGCATAAATATGATTAAGATTGCGCCGTCTTTGCTCTCCGCGGATTTTGCGAACATGGAAAGGGATGTCAGGCGCGCCGAAGCATGGGGCGCGGACTTCATCCACCTGGACGTGATGGACGGCACCTTCGTGCCCGCAATCACCTTTGGCCCCGCGATGTGCAAGGCGTTGAAGACGCACAGCAAGCTTCCTTTCGACGTGCATATTATGGTCGCGCATCCCGAAACCTATATAGAGCAGTTCGCGCAGGCGGGCGCGGACTATCTCGTGTTCCATCAGGAGGCGGACGCCCACGCGCACAGGACGCTCCAGCGCATCCGCGCGGCGGGCATGAAGGCGGGTGTTGCGGTCAATCCCGGCACGCCGGTCTCCTCGCTCGAATACCTGCTCGAGCTTTGCGACCTCGTGCTGGTGATGAGCGTGAATCCCGGCGCGGGCGGGCAGAAGTTCATTCCAGAGGTGCTGCCAAAGCTCGAATGGCTGCGCGAAAAAAAACGGGAGAAGAAACTGGACTTTGAAATCGAGATCGACGGCGGCATCAATGAGCAAACGGCCAAGTCCGCCATAGCTTTCGGCGCGACGGTGCTCGTCGCGGGCAGCGCGGTGTTCGGCGCGTCCGACCCCGAAGCGGCGGTGAGATCGCTTCGCGGCCAATAGAATTTTCGCCGCGAAAAACCTCGCAAACAGCGGCATTTTTGCCCAGATGCGAAACTTTGGCTGCAAATTGGTGTTGCATCGAAATCAAAAATATGTATAATAGTATTTGCTCAACAAACGGGGTTATAGCTCAGCTGGTCAGAGCGCTACGTTG
>JAEWMV010000088.1 GCA_023393045.1 Bacillota bacterium
GAGTAAGGCGAGTATTTGTTTAACTAAATCGTATTTAAGTGAACAAAATCGCTTGACAGCCCTCCGTCCCTCTGATACGATACAGCTGGCGATCGGATCGCGCGCCGGCGGTTTCCGACGCCAATGGGCAAAGCGCTTGTCGATGCGGGCGCGGAACCCTTTATCTTCACGGCCCGGATGATGAGAATGTTAAAATGCACAACGGCCCATCGCATGTATGATTGTTTTTAAATTCAATACATGTGCGTTTTTGATGCGCAGGAAAGAGATTTTTTATGAGCGATATAAGCGATATAAACAATGAAGCGTTGTTTGAAGAATTGTCCATCCCCGACGCGCCGCATATCACGCACGTTCCGCCCGGCCCCAAGTCCAGGGAAATCCTCGCTTATCAGGCCGCGCATGAAAGCTCGGCAGTCAGCTATTCCAAAAACCTGCCGATGGCGCTTGAAAAAGGGCGCGGCGCAACTTTGGTGGACGCGGACGGCAATGTGTATATCGACATGTTCAGCGGCGCGGGCGTCATGGCTTTGGGGTATGCGCATCCCGTCGTGCTCAAGGCCGCGCATGAGCAGATCGATAAGGTGACGCATACGCTCGACATCCCGTCCGAGACCCGGGAAAATATGGTCGCGGCGCTTCGCCGGGTTCTCCCCGCGGAATTGACCCGCGTGTTTTTCGGCGGCCCGACCGGATCGGACGCCGTCGAGCAGGCCATCAAGCTCGCGCGCTATAACACCGGGCGCAACGGGATTATCGCGTTCGAGGGCGCTTATCACGGCATGACGGGCGTGTCCATGGCCGCCACGAGCGACCGCGGGCACCGCGAGGGCGTCGGCGAGCTTGCGCCCGGCGTGCAGTTTATCCCCTATCCCTACCGTTACCGCAACCCCTTCGGCTGCCCGGAGGATAAAGTCGACGAGCAGGCGGCCGATACGCTCGAGCGCGCGCTCGACGACCCCCACTCCGGCTATCAGCATCCGGCGGCCGTCATCCTTGAGGCCGTGCAGGGCGAGGGCGGCACCATCGTTTCGGCGCCGCGCTTTTTGCAGCGCGTGCGCGAGATCACGAAGAAATACGGCGTGCTGATGATATGCGACGAAATTCAGTCCGGCCTTGGGCGGACCGGCAAAATGTTCTCGTTTGAGCATGCAGGAATCGTGCCGGATATCATTACCATCAGCAAGGCGCTGGGCGGCATCGGGTTTCCGATTTCCGCCATCGCCTACCGCGAAGAGCTCAACACATGGCCGGCCGGAAAGTCGATTGGGACATTCCGCGGCAATATGGTGGCCTTTGCGGCGGGCGCGGCGGGCATCGACTGGATGCTTGAAAACAGGATTCCCCAACGCGCGGCCAGACTCGGCGAAACAGCCCTGAAAAAGCTTAAGGAGCTTGAAGCCAAGCATCCGACGGTGGGCGAAGTCCGAGGGCTCGGCCTGATGGCGGGCATTGAAATGGTTGCCGACAGGCAATCCCACACACCGGCGCCGGAGTTGACCAAAAAGGTGCGCAAATACGCCCACCGGCGCGGTGTTCTGGTCGAGGTTGGCGGCCATTATAACAATGTGGTTCGCCTTCTTCCGCCGCTGGTGATCCCCGAAAAGCTCCTGATGAAGGGGATTGACATCATCGACGGCGTCATTGCCGATTTGCAGGGCGGAAAGCTGGAATAACGCTTCTCTTCAGACTTGTTATATGCGCCCGATGGGCAAAAGCGAAAGGGCGGTTGCGACAAAGCAATCCGCCCTCTTTTTGCAAGTACGGGAAGCAGCTAGCGGAAAAACCGCGACCAAATCGCCTTCAAGCTGCTGCCGTAGTCATTTGCCTGCGCATCGACTATATACGGCGCGTATGCGCGGTCGATTTCGTCCCCATCGGGGGTGACAAACTGAAGCAGTATGTCCTCATCCCCGGAATATGGGTTGATTTCATCCGTGCCCACGATCAGGACCTGCAGGCCCGTTTGGGACGGCCGCCCAACGATTGCAATCTGGTTGCCGCGCGTCAGGATTCTTTCGACCTTTGTTTGCATCACGACGATCACAAGGTTTTCAAACGGATCGCCGATGGGTATCTCAAAAGCTTCGCTTTCCTGCGCAATCCCAAGGTCGTGCTCAAAATCGTACCAGACCGAAGCCGTGGGATAAGTAGCAAACAGCCTGTGCATGGCGTAATGAATCCGAAGGGGCATATAGCTCCAGCGGCCGTAGGTGCTGTGCCAATATGCCTTATACACCTGCCGCTCCCAATCAGGATCGTCATACGCGAATTGAAGCGATATCTCCCCGCCCTCGTCCATCACTTCCCGCACGGGCAAAACCCGCGAAGGCGGATTGAGGGCATAGGGCGGGTCGTCGATATCCTGCGGCGCTTCCGGCTCCATCCTCCATACCGATGCGCTCAGCGCCGCAATTGCCTGATGGTTGCGAAAGGCGTAGACGGCGGCTGCGATTTGAACGAGCAGCAGGCAGACGAGGACAATGGGAATCAGCTGCGTTTTGCCGAGCAAAAGCACGCTCTTTTTCAACTCCTCACCTCCCTTGCGGCTCGCATATGTATATTCCCGCTTGCGCTGGAGCATACAAAGTTGCATTTTCACAAAGGAAAAGAGGGATGGCGCAAAGAGCAATCCGCTACCCGCAGCTTGGCTCCCCGCCCGTTATGAGGCTTACAAGTATGGCCGCCGCGCAGCCCACGCCCTTTTTCACATCGATTGCGCCCACGGGGCAGTTGATCGCGCACGCGCCGCACTCCATGCACCTGTCCCGCTCGCCGAGCTTTACTTTTCCATTCTCTTTCACAAACACCCTGTGCGGGCAGACGGCAACGCACATGCCGCAATTGGTGCAGAGCGCCTCATCGTGCTTTAATGTGACGACATTTTTCAAATACCGCATAGCCTAACCCTTTCTTAGCCCAACGCGCGGACAAAGTCGCCCGCGAGCATCAAAATGATGCCCAGCCCCGCGGATGCGATCATCAGCGGCAGCGCGATTTTCATTTCCCGATCCACGCCGGAAAGCGAGGTGAACGTGGAACTGCCCGTGAAGTTCATGGCAAGGAAGGAGGAGAGCGCGGGGAGCAGGAGCATATAGGCCCACGCCTTGAGAAAACCGTACTCCGGCGCGGCGGGAAAGCCGTTGATGAGGTTGACGCCCGCGGCCCACAGAAAACCCGTAAGGAAACCCTTGAAAGAGAACGCCCGCCCCGGTATCCACGGCAGCAGCGCGGGGGTGACGACCGCCCCAATGAACACCGCGCCCAAGAGCGCATAGAGGTCGATGATACCGTAGCGGCCAAGCCCGAGCGCGTTGAACATAAACATCACGCCGAATGCGATGACGACGGGCTTTATGGCGGCGACGAGCTCCACGGGCGTAAGCGCCAGCCTGTCGCCGAAGGGGAAGCGCATCGTGCGCATTTCCTCTGTGGCCTTCATGCCCGCAGCGAGATACGCCTTGATATCGCGCGCCCGTACGGGCCCGTATTCGACATGGAAGCCAGAGCGCCGCCTGACCTCGTGCGCGGCGACGCCCGCCGCCCCCAGCTGCGGCAAGATGAGCGTGCGGTGCGACACGACTTTCGAAAGTCCTGTCTCCTTTATTCTATATACCAATTCCTCCGTGCCGAAGGTGCCCTTGCCCGCCGCGCACCACACGTTGATGCCGTCCGTATCCAGCACGAGTATCCATGCGTCAAGTCCGGAAAGCTCCTTGCGGAGCCGGTCGAAGGAGAGCTTGTAGTTCGCGCTCACGAGCACCGGCGATTGTTCGCCGGGATTGCCCGCGCAGTACAGTCCGGGTTTTACGGCGTATTCCATGCGGCCTATCGACCAGCGGCATTTCCACGCGCCGAGAATGTCCGTAAAGGCAAGCTTTGTCGGCACGCGCGGCACGGTTCCGGCGGGGGTTTGCGCCTGCTCCGCCGGAACTGCGATATACTTCTCTTCCCTGCCTGCGCAACCGCACGGCGACCCGCCGGAGGTCGCCTGCGCTTCGCGCGCGCCCGTGCGCTTCCGGCTCCCCGCAACAGCGCCGGGTTTTATCGCCGCCGCGCCGCAGCAGCCCGAGGCGGTTCCTTTTCGCGCGGACGAACCCGCGCAGCACGATTGATTTGCCATGCGCTTACACCTCGCCGAATTCCTTGTTTCTTACCCTGTCCGCGAGCGACTTCACTTTCGATTCGATTTCCCGCATCACGGCGATGAACGCTTCGTCGTCCTTGCCCGTGGGGTCGTCGAGCCCCCAGTCCTCCCGATGCCTGCTCGGAAGATAAGGGCAGGCGACGTTGCAACCCATGGTGATTACGATGTCGACCGGGGGAAGCTCCCCGATCAGCTTCGGGCGCTGCGTTCGCTCCATATTGATGCCGTAGAGCGCCTTCATCAGGCGCACCGCGTCCGGGTCGATGCGCGGCCTGGTCTCTGTCCCGGCCGAGTAGCTTTCAAACGCGTCGGCCGCAAAATGCTTGCCCAACGCCTCGGCAATCTGGCTGCGGCAGGAATTATGCACGCAGATAAAGGCAATTTTCATCATGTTGTTTCTCCGTTCACCGGAAACCAATGGCGGGTTTTGTTCACAAACCGCACGAGCAGGAGCATGACGGGCACTTCCGTCAGCACACCCACCGTCGTCACAAGCACAACGGGGGATTCCGCCCCAAAGAGCGTGATGGCGACCGCGACCGAGAGCTCAAAGAAATCCGACGCGCCGATGAGTGCCGCGGGCGCGGCGATGCCGTGCGGCTGCCTGCATTTTTTGCATATAAGATAGGCGAACAGCGCCGTTATCACGTTTTGAAGCACAAGGGGGACGGCGATCATCAGCACGTTGAGCGGTTTTTCCAAAATGGCGTCGCCCTGAAACGAAAAAATGATGACGAGCGTGAGGAGTAGCCCCAACGTCGTGATTCCGTCGAACTTCGGCACGAAGTTGCGCGTGAAATACGCCTCTCCCTTTCTCCTCACGACGCCCGCGCGGGTCAATATACCTGCAGCCAGGGGGATGACGACAAACAGGGCCACCGAGAGGAACAGCGTATCCCACGGCACCGCAATGTTCGTGACCCCCAGCAGGAAGGACACGATGGGCACGAAGAGCACGAGTATAATCAGGTCGTTCACCGAGACCTGCACGAGGGTGTGCGCGGGGTCGCCGTGCGTGAGGTGGCTCCATACGAACACCATCGCCGTGCAGGGCGCCGCCCCCAGGAGCACCGCGCCCGCCACATAATCCCGCGCCAGTTCTGCCGGTATGAACGCCTTAAAGACGACATAAAAGAAGAACGCAGCCAGGCCGAACATCAAAAAAGGCTTGACGAGCCAGCTTGTGCCGCTTGAAATGATGAGCCCGAGCGGGTTTTTGCCCACGTTTTTGACGGACTGAAAATCCACCTTCATCATCATGGGGTAAATCATAATCCAGATAAGCACGGCGATGGGCATCGATATGTTGGCGTACGTAAAGCGGCCAAGGAACGCGGGGACGTCCGGCAGGAATCTGCCGATGAGTATGCCCGCCGCCATGCATAGCAGCACCCAAGCGCTCAAATATTTTTCAAAGAAGCCGATGCCGGTACTTTTTTCCTTACTCACAGTCCCCACCCTCCCCGCATGAGGCGGAATCTTCTTTGCAGATGCAGTTTTCCTTGCCGGAGGTCATGGCGTCGAGGAAGCGTTTCGTTCTTTCGACCGCTTCCCCATCCAGCGAATAATATGTCCATTTGCCCGCGTCCCTCGCTTTGACAAGCCCGCTTTCGCACAAAAGCTTCATGTGGTGGGAGAGCGTGGATTGGGACATGCTGAATTTTTCCAGTATCCTGCAGGCGCAAAGCTCGCCGCAGGAGAGCATATCCGCGATCATCGCCCGCTTGGGGTCGCCGAGCGCCTTGAAGAGCTTGGCCTGTTCAATATAGTTTTCCATCGGAGCACCTCAAATCTATAAACTTCGATATGAATATAATATGACTCAAATCGAAAAACGTCAATATGAAAATGCGCGCAAGCTTGACGTGCCCGCTTCCTATGATATAATGGCCTTGTTGTGAAAGGTGCGCCGCGCACGGCTCGGAGGTTTCCATGAGCAGCAGCTACTATTTTTTGACGAACCAATTGAGTGAGGATGAAACGCGCGTCCTCACAAGCATCGTCAACCACATCGAAAAGGGCGGCGACAAGGTCGGCATCGCGCAGATCGCGAAAGAAAATTTCGTCTCCACAAGCTTCATCATCAAAATGTGCAAGCGGCTTGGCTTCAAGGGATACAGCGAGCTGTATTACAGCCTTTCGCACAAGGGCAGCGAGAGCGTGGGCGACGTTTTTCGGGGCCAGCTGAAATCGCTCATCGATAATTTCAGCGAGGCCGACGTCGAGCGATTCTATTCCTATCTCGCCAAATACCACGGGCGCAAGCTCTTCGCCGTGGGCGCGGGCTTCGCGGATCTGGTCGCGGATTACATCGTGCAGCGCCTGGGCGTGAGCGGGTTCATGGTCTTTAACCGCGTCCACTTCTATGATTTCATGCTTTTTCACGAGGACAACAAGCACCGCGTGCAGTCCAACATAGAGCCCGCCATGATTATCGCCATATCGCAGAGCGGCGAGTCGGAAACGGTGCTCAACAACGTGTCCCACGCCAAGCGCCACGGCTTCCAGGTCGTGACCTTCACCAAGCGGGAGGACTCCACGCTCGCGGGCATGTCCGACATCACCTTCATCGTGGACGGCGCGCAGCAAACGCTCATTTCCGGCGTGCCCAACCCCTTCTTCGGCAAGGTCATACTCGCCTTTGAGGAACTGCTCGGCGGCTATTTCCTTACGCTCTCGGACAAGGGCCGCGGCCATTCGTAAACTTTTACCTCCAAAAAGAAAAAATTGCATATGCCGCGTGTGCTATAATTCCTTGCGAAGGGCATAGCCCACTATGATTTGTGAGGAGAACAGCAATTGAGCGGCGTAATTCGGTATCTTGTGTTCGATTTGGATGGAACAATATACCAGGATTTAGACTTTTATAAGGACTATATACATTTCCTGACCCGCGGGACGGATAAGGAAGCCTGGCGGGACAGCTTGATTTGCTTCACGCAGGGCGTGCTTTCGGGCAAACGCCTGAGGATGAATTCCTTTTATTGCAACGAGCCGATTCCGGCCGAAGATCCCGCGCGATATTTCCCTTTGCTCGAGGCGGCGGCAGCGCCCTCCATTTCCTGTTCCGATATGCCTTCAAAAAAAGAATATACCTATTTGGGCGACGCGTGGAGCGTCGTCGCGTTATATGGGTGCACGCTCGGCCTTTTTGAGGGCGAGCGCGCCGACAAGGTCTACCGGCTGACGAGGCGGCGCATGGAGCGCGCGGGCAGGACGGGCAATGCGCGTCTTGGCAAAGCCATCCTGAATGCAGGCAAAAAATGCGAAACCATACTGCTGAGCAATTCCTACCGCGACACGGGGCTGGAGTTTCTAAGACAGCTTGGATTTAACAATATCTTTAACAAATGCGCATTTTCCGTTGAAAAGCCCTATGGTATGATGGACGCGCTCAAAACGCTCTGCCCCGCGGCGCTCGACGCGCCGGAAACGGTGCTTACCATAGGCGACCATGCCTTCAACGACCTCGCGCCGCTCGCGCGCATCGGCTGTCGCACGCTGTGGATGAACCCATACCCGGGCATCCAAGAGCCGCGCCACGACGTTTGTCTGAGAACGCCCGACGAGCTTGCGGACTATCTCAACGCGCTTATCTCCGAAGAAAATTCGGTTGATATAAAGACTTCATAAACATAAAGGAGGCACTGGAAATGAAAAAGTATCTTGCGCTTTTGCTGGCGGTCCTCTGCGCGCTGAGCGTTATGGCCGCCTGCGGGGACACCGTGAAACCCGGCGGCGAGCAGACAGCCGACCAGCCCGGCGACTCTACACCCGCCCCGACTGCCGATCCGGCCGGGAATCAGCCCACGGAAAAAATCCAGATCGTCTACTGGCACACACTGACCGACCATCACGAGGCGGCCCTCAAGGCGACCATCGAGGCGTTCAACGCTTCGCAGGACAACTACGAGGTCGTCGCCCAGCAGCAGCCGTACAGCGAGTTTGACGCCAAGCTCATGCAGGCCGTCGCCAACGGCATCGGCCCCGACTTTGTGGACATGTTCCCCACGGACGCCGCCAACTATATCAAGGAGGGCAGCCTCTACGACATGAGCGCGTTCATCAACGACTCCGAAATCGGCATACCGAACTTCCAGGAGGAAGTATCCTCCGGTTTGTACGATGAAATCAACCAGTGGGGCGGCGACTCCATCTACCTGTTCCCGGACACCGCCACGGGCGAAGTGCTCTTCTACAACAAGACCATGTTCGACGAGCTGGGTCTCACCCCGCCCGCCACCTGGAGCGAGCTTGAAAACTGCGCCAAGGCCATTTATGAAGCCTACGGCATCCCCGGCTTCGGCACGGACTCTGTGACGGACACCTACCAGTGCCTCATCATGCAGGCGGGCAGCGGCTACATCGATATTGACGCCAAGAAGCTGGCCATCGACCGCGAGATCGGCCTTGAAAAGCTGCGCTGGTTCACGGACGGCGTGAAGGCGGGCTACTTCCGCCTTGTCGGCGAGGATTATTACTTCTCCAACCCCTTCGGCAGCAAGGCGGTAGGCATGTACATCGGCTCGTCCGCGGGCGTCGACTACGTTTATGCCGCCATCCCCGCGGAAGGCGAGGGCCACTTTGAAGTGGGCTGCGTCCCCATCCCACAGGAAGGCCCCGTGAAGTACCTCTCCAACTGGGGTGGTGGTTTCGCCTGCCTCGCGAAGGATGAGGAGCATGCGCGCGGCGTGTACGAGTTCTACAAATACTTCACCTCCACCGACGTCCTCGTCGCCTGGGCGCAGGCCTTCGGCAGCATCCCCGTTTATGCCTCCGCGCGCGACACGGATGCGTTCAAGACCTATGCCGAAACCAATATCGCCGTCAAAGCCCTCTCCGAGGAAATGCAGTACATCGGCCACCTTCCCGCCGTCACCGGCTCCGTGATCGTGCGTACCGAGATAGACAAGATGGTGCAGTCCGTGGCGCTGGGCGTATCCGACGCCGAGACCGCCTACGACGCGTTCGTCGCGGCCTGCGACGCGGCGCTCGCCGCCGAGTAACCCGATTTTCCCGAAGGAACAAGGCGTTCTGAGAACCGTTTGTCAAAGGGCGGTTCTCAGAGCGCTATAAAAGGAAGGGCGCTATGGAAGAACTGAAGACAAAATTCGTGATGTACGCGGGACTGCGCACCATAGGCGGCGTGATCGCCTCCGTCACATACGGGCGCGACCGCGTGATATTCGAGTTTGGCTCCGCCTACGACCCCGCCACTGCCGTGTTCGACGGCGCGGTGGAAGAGCGCGATAAAAACCGCGTATGCGACATGCTCAAAATCGGCATGCTGCCGCGTATAGACGGCGTGTACCGCAGGGAGGACATCGGGGATTTCCCCCTAAAGAGCGCGGAGGAGAGCGCGCTCAACACGGCCGTTTTCATCACGCACCTGCACCTTGACCACATGGCCCTCATCGGAACCGTCGCGCCCGAGGTGCCCGTTTACATGCACCATAACGCGCAGATTATCGAGCGCGCGCTGGAGGCGACGGGCGAGGGCGTGCCCACGCCCACCCTCGAGCGCGGCTATAGCGACATCATGCCCGATGAACCCATCCGCGTGGGCGCGATAGAAGTTCTCCCCATACTCTGCCGCGACACGAGCTATTATGACTTCGCCTTCCTCGTCACCACGCCCGACGGGACCATACACTGGACGGGCGACCTCTGCCTCCACGGCTGTCAGGCCGAGAGGATCTTCCGCCAGATGGAGCTTTTGCGCGCGCGCGGCGTGGACGTGCTCCTGTGCGACTGCACGGGCTTTATGGATTCCACGCTTCGCATGATGTACCCGACGACGGACCCCTCCGCCATATTGCCGCAAAGGGAGATTCCCGAAGGCATGCTTTCCGAAAAACAATATTACGACGGGCTCTATTCCCACATCCGCGACTGCGAGGGGCTCTGCGTTTTCAATTACTACCAGAGGGAAATGGACGACGCGAAGAAGTTCATGGACTGGGCGGAGGCGTCCGGCAGGATTTGCGCCTTCGAGCCGGACGCGGCTTACATCGTCTACAAATTCTTCGGCATAGAGCCTTATGTATATATCCCCGACTCCGCGCGCTACGCGGCAAAGGAGAAGCCCGCGTGGCAAAGGGAGCTCTTCTCCCACTGCAAATTCGTCACCCTTGCCGACATTTTGAAAAATCCGCGCGGCTACATCGTCCAGAACAGCTACCGCCACATCATGGAGCTTTTCAGCCTGCCGCGCGAGGGCGGCGTGTACATCCACGCGGACGGCATCCCCATAGGCGATTTCGACCCCGCCTACAAGAACATGGTCAAAATCGTGAAGATGGCGGGGTTCCGGTATGTGACCTTTTTCTGCGAAAATTACTTCGGGCACGGCTATCCCGCGCAGGTCAAGTACTTCGTGGATCGAATTGACCCGAAGGTGCTGATCCCCTGCCATTCGCTCAACCCGGAAAGATTGCTGCCCAAAAGCGGCGTTCAATTGCTGATAGAACCGTACAAGACCTATATTTTAAGCAACCATGCGTTTTTCCCCGAAAGCTGAGGGAGGTTAAAGAATGAACAAGCTTCTCGTTTTCTGCATCGACGCGCTGTGTTCTTCGGATATTGAGCGAATGCGCGCCATGCCGCACTTTGCGCCTTTTATCGAAAGCGGCTCGCATGTGCGCCATATCGAGCCTGTGTGGCCCGCGCTGACCTATGCCTGCCACACGTCCATACTCACGGGCTGCTTCGTCGGCCGCCACGGCATCTTCCACAATGAAAAGCTGCGGCGCGGCGGCCGCTTCGGCGAGCCGTGGTTCAATATGAAAGAGGATGTGCGCGTGCCCACGCTGCTCGACCGCGCGCGCGAAAACGGGCTTACCACCTGCTCGCTGTCCTGGCCCGTGTCGGGCGGCGCGGCGTACGACATGAACATGCCCATGATCGTGCCCTACGGCTATTACGGCTATGAGCCGGAGACGTGGCTTGAGGGCACCGCCACAAAGAACCTCATGGAGCGTTATTTCTATAAGCACGGCCGCTATATCAAGGGGCCGGACAGGAGCCTCGACCTCTTCACGATGGCGCTCGCGCTCGACATCCTTGAGGACTTTGAGCAGCCCGACGTCATGCTCGTGAAGATGTGCGACCTCGATTCCTGCCGCCATACCTACGGCGTGCATCACCCCAAGGCGTCGGAGCAGCTCAGGAAGCACGATGAGGAGTTCGGCGCGCTTATGGAGGCGCTCTCTCGCAGGGGCGGCCTTACAAACACCAACGTCGTGATACTCGGCGACCACGGCATGACGGACGTGAAGGACGTATTGCTCCTCAACGTGCTCCTGCGCGACGCGGGCTTCCTGCGCACGGACGATGAGGGCAAGCTCCTATCCTACGACGCGCTTTGCCATTCCACGGGTCTGGGCGCGTATGTGGAGCTTTTTGACCCCGAGGACGCCGGCATGAAGGAGAAGGTGCGCGCTTTCCTCAAATCGCTCATGGACGACCCGCGCGTCATGCTCGACTATGTGCTCGACGCGGATGAGGCAAGGGAAAAATACGGCGTCGCCGGACCTTTTGATTTCATACTGGAAAGCAGGCTGCCCATCTCCTTTGGGGAAAGGTTCGACTGCGCGGCGTTCACGCAGAGCCAGGTGCCCGGCGACCACAAGATCGGCGCGGCCACGCACGGCGGGAGCCCCTCGCGCGCGGAGGTCACGGCCTTTATCGCAAGCGGACCGGATGTGAAAAGGGGCGTTGTCGTAGAGCGGCGCGGCATGGTGGACGAAGCTCCCACTTTGGCGCGCATGCTCGGCTTTGACATGCCGGATACGGACGGCAGCGCAATCGAAGAGATATTGAGGTAAAGCATGCGTATTCGAGTTGAACGCCTGACAAAGAAATTCGGCCCCACGGTTGCGGTAAACGATCTATCCGCCACACTCGAGAGCGGGAGCCTGGTGGCGCTGCTTGGCCCTTCGGGCTGCGGCAAGTCCACCATGCTCAACATGCTTTCCGGCATACTCCCCGTCACCTCCGGCAGCATATGGTTTGATGAGAGGAACGTCACCGACCTGCCGCCGGAAAAGCGCAACGTGGGGCTGGTGTTCCAAAACTACGCGCTCTACCCCCACATGAGCGCGCTGGAGAACATCTGCTTTCCGCTTGAAATCAAGCGCGTGCCCAGGAAGCGGCGCATCGAGCGCGCAAGGGAGCTTGCGCAACTCGTGCATGTGGAGGAACTGCTCTCGAGGAAGCCCGCCGAACTCTCCGGCGGCCAGCAGCAGCGCGTGGCCATCGCCCGCGCGCTCGCCAAGGAGCCGGAGCTGCTGCTGCTCGACGAGCCCCTATCCAACCTCGACGCGAAGCTGCGCGTGGAGATGCGCGAGGAGATATTGCGCATACAGCGCGCCTCGAAGGTGACGACGGTGTTCGTGACGCACGACCAGGAGGAGGCCTCAAGCATATCCGACCAGATCATATTGATGAAGGCGGGCGTGGTGCAGCAACAGGATTCTGCGAGGACGCTCTATGACGAGCCCGTCAACTTCTTTGCCGCGGACTTCATCGGCTCCCCGCCCATCAACAAGCTTTACGGCACAATGGAGGGCGGCGCGTTTCACTTCAGCGATTCGCGCGCGGCCTACGCGCTGCCGCTTCGCCGCCCCGTGGCGGACGGCACGCAGGCTGTGCTCGCCGTCCGCGCGGAAAGCGTGCTCCTCCCCGCGCAGGGGCAGACGCTGCATGCCACGGTTCTCGAGCGCTATTCCATCGGCAAGGACGAGCTTTCCGTACTCGAGGTGGAAGGGCAGAAGATGCGCGGCTACATCAGCGGAGATTATCCGATCAAGCCTGGGGACGCGCTGGAATTCGGCTTAAAGAAAAAAGGCGTGTTCCTCTTTGACGTCAAAACGGGGGAGCGGCTGTCATGAAACCTATAAAAAAGCTGTTTTCAAAGGACGACGAAAAACTCACCGCCATGACATACCTGCGTCCGGCGGCGTTCCTCGCGCCGTTTATGATAGGGCTTGCCATCTTCACGGTGTATCCTTTTCTCAACGTCATCCTCCTCTCCCTCAAGGAGAATTACAAAACCCTTTCGGGCGAGTTTTCCGCGCTGGGCTTTGGCAATTACGCGGAGGTGATAAGCGACCCCAACTTCGCAAACGGCCTCCGGAACACGGGGCTCTACGCTCTGTTTGTCGTGCCCGTGTCGCTCGCGCTCTCGCTTCTTATCGCCTCGCTCCTCAACGGCAATACAAGGCTGCGCGGCTTCTTCCAGACCTGCTACTTTTTGCCCATGGT
>JAEWMV010000098.1 GCA_023393045.1 Bacillota bacterium
GCTGCAGCCCGCTGCCGGGAGATCCCATCATCGGCTACATCACGCGTGGGCGCGGCGTGTCCGTCCACAGGAAGGACTGCACCAACGTGGCCGATTTGATGCAAAGCGCGGAGCGCGTCATCGAGGTGGAGTGGGCGAGCACGGAAAAAGCCGCCTACCCCGTGAACATCCAGATCATTTCGGACGAGCGGGCGGGCCTTCTCATGGACGTTTCCCAACTGCTCGCCAACCAGAACATCAGCATACAGACCATGACCGCGCGCACGGCGGAGAATACCGTCAATGTGCAGATGTGCTTCAATGTCACGGGCACGGATCAGCTCAACAGCCTCATGAAGGGCATGAGAAAGGTGCGCGGCGTGCGGGAAGCCTACAGGCTCAACGTATAGCGCGAAAGGGGAAAGCGATGAGGGCGGTGGTACAGCGCGTGAGCCGCGCGAAGGTCACGATAGATAACGTTGTGCGCGGGGAAATCGGCCGCGGATACATGGTGCTCCTTGGCATCGAGGAGAACGACAAACAGAGCGACTTGGAATATATCTGCGACAAGCTCATCGGCCTTCGCATATTCGAGGACACGGAGGGCAAAATGAACCTCTCCGTCACGGACGCGGGCGGGAGCATACTGCTCGTCTCTCAGTTCACCTTATATGGGGATGCGAGGAAGGGCAGGCGGCCCGGCTTCATCCGCGCGGCGCGGCCGGAAAAGGCCATACCGCTCTACGAGGCGGCAATCGAAAAGCTTCGCCAAAGCGTGCCCGTCGCGTGCGGCGAGTTCGGGGCGGACATGCAGGTGGAGCTCGTCAACGACGGCCCCGTGACCATACTTTTAGACAGCGAAAGGATATTCTGATGCAGCTCATCACTCTCATCACAGGCCCCATCGAGGTCAACACTTATATTCTCTTTGGAAAGAACGCGGGCGAATGCCTCGTCGTGGACCCGTCCGACAGCGGAATGGTGGAGGAGCAGCTTCAAAAATACGATGTGAAGCCCACCCACATCCTCCTGACGCACGGCCATTTCGACCATATCCTCTCCGTGGCCGACTTGCAGCAGAAGTACGGCGCGAAGGTCGCCATCCACGAAGCGGACGCGAACATGCTCCTCAACAACCCCAAGAACCTCAACGTCCTCATGGGGGCGAGCATCAAGTCATGCACGCCCGACGTGCTCCTAAAGGGAGGGGAAGCGCTTTGCTGCGCGGGCTTTGACGTGAAGGTCATGCATACGCCCGGCCATACCAAGGGCTGCGTATGCTATATACTCGAGGAAGAAAGGCTCATCTTCTCTGGCGACACGCTCTTTCGCCTGAGCGTGGGCCGCTCGGACCTCCCCGGCGGGGACGCGCACGCGCTCTATGCATCCATCGCCAACGGGCTTTTCGCGCTCGCAGGCGATTATGACGTGTACCCCGGCCATATGGACAAGACCACGCTCGAGTTCGAGCGCAAGCGCAATCCTTTCGTCAACAGGTGGAGCCCTGATACATGGTGAGGCTCCACGTCAGCCATGCGCAATACCTCAACGACATAGCCGACGAAGTGCGCCTGTTCGCCGGGCGGGAGGAAATCGTTCCCGCCGACGCGGGCGCATGCGATATATCCGTCGTCCTCGAAGAGGAGGGCGGCCTTTGGCGCGCAACCGCTTCGGCGCAGCTTGAAGGCAAGCGCGCCGCCTATACCTATGAGCGGCCCGCTGCGCAGGGCAATGCGCTTGAAGTCAAGCGCGTGGAAAAGCGCGCCATGAAGATCGCCGTCTTTCGCGCCGTGCGGCAGATTTACGGCTTCACGCCGCCGTGGGGCTCGCTCACGGGCATACGCCCCACGCGCCTTCTTCGCGAGCTGATCGAGCGGGAGAGGGAAATGGAAGCGCTTCGCGTGATGGCGGAGGACTTCGACGTTTCAAGGGAAAAGCTCGCCCTCGCGCGCGGCATCGTCGCCGTGCAAACGCCCATGCTCGACAGCCTTGACGATGCGCAGGCGGACATATACGTCAACATCCCTTTTTGTCTGAGCAAATGCCTGTACTGCTCCTTCCCGTCGAAGGTGCGCACGGAAAAGGACGACATGGACGCGTATCTTTTTGCCGTGAAGCGGGATATCGCGCGCGGCGCGGCCCTGCTCCGCGCGTGCAAAAGGAAAGTGCGCGCCGTGTACATAGGCGGCGGCACGCCCACCGCGCTCACGGCGGACGAGCTTTCGCGCCTGCTCGATATGCTCCTTTCACATTACGGCGGCTTCGGCGTGGAGCTGACCGTGGAGGCCGGCCGCCCGGACACCATCACGAAGGATAAGCTCGTCGTGATGAAAAGGGCGGGTGTCACGCGCATTTCCGTCAACCCGCAGACCATGAATCAAAAAACGCTCGCCCTCATCGGCCGCAACCATACGCCCGAGGACGCTGAGCGCGCGTTTTTTATGGCGCGGGAAATGGGCTTTACGAACATCAATATGGACGTGATCGCGGGGCTGCCGGGCGAAAGTGAAGACGATATGCAGGCGACGCTGGAGCGGCTCTCCCGCCTTGCCCCGGAGAGCCTCACCGTGCATACGCTCGCGCTCAAGCGCGCCTCGCGCCTTGTGATGGAAAAAGAGGTTTTTCCCCTGCCCGGGGCACAGGCGGCGGAGGCGATGGTGCGCCTCGGCGCGGACTGCGCCGAAGCTATGGGCATGCGCCCCTATTATATGTACCGCCAGAAGTTCATGCGCGGCAACCTCGAAAACGTGGGCTACGCAAAGCCGGGGTTTGAATGCGTCTATAATGTGGACATGATGGAGGACGCCGCCAGCATATTGGCGCACGGCGCGGGGAGCATGACCAAGCGCGTGTTCGATGCCGAGCGCCGCGTGGAGCGCGTGAGCGCGCCCAAGGACATCAAAACATACGCCGCCAAGGTCGATGCCCTGGCGGCGGAGAAGGATACGCTCTTCTTAAGTTGATTCCGCTCTGACTTAACCCCTGCCCGCGCGGTACGCCTCGTTCACACAGGCCTGGTGCCTGGGGCACTTGGCGCTTGTTTCATGCACCTTGGAGTTCAAAAGGTGGATGCAGAAATGCCCGTCGAACCCGTCCCCCGGCGTGGGGTCCGCCATATGCGGCATGGTGTGCATGGAGGCCGCCACCGTCTTGCCGTTATAGGTCACCCAGATGGGGCGGCGGTTCCAGGAATAGCCCTCGAGGCTCTTCATGATTTGCGCGTCATAGGCGGTGCAGGGCTCGCTGTCCGCGTGGTACCAGCCGCCAAAGCGCCTCGCGCGGAAGGATTTGCCCGTGCGCACGTCCGTCACCGTGAAGCGCGCGCCCTTGGCGAGCCATTCGCTGCCGCCCTTGAACCAGTCGAGCAGCACCACGGTGCCCTTTAATTTATAGAAATCCGCGTTCGCCTTTTCCACCTTGTTCGAAGGGTCGTAGATGGAATCGAGCGTCACCGTGCCCGCGATGCCGTCCGCGGAGAGGCCCAGCGCTTTTTGGTATTCCTTCACGGCTTCCCGTGTGGTCGTATCGAATATGCTTGAGATGTCGCTTTTCTTCGTGAGGAAGCCCCTGTCATAGAGCGCCTCCTGCAGCTTTTTGACCTCCTCGCCCTGCATGCCCTGCTTGAGCATGCCGGCCCCCGCCACCGTGGAGGTGGAGATGGTGAGCAGCGTCCTGTGGATATAGCCCGCGTAGGTATCCACCACAGCGTAATACCATTCGCCCAAAAGCGCCTTGACCTTGAGCCCCTGCCCGGCGCTGAGCGTCATCACCACATAGGCGGAATCCGAGGGGCCGCCGCGCAGGGCTGTGCCGTCTGACTTGACATACGCGCCGCGGCTGCCCGTGGAGTTGACGAAGAGATAGTCTTTTCTGATGTAGCCGATGGTCGTGCCATGGTACATGACCTTGTACCAGTTGCCGTCCTCGCCGAGCACCTCGACCTCCTCTGCGCAGTTGAGCTCCGCGAGCGCGTCGGAGTCGGTGTCGGGCGCGGCGCGCAGCTTCACGCCGTCCGCCGTGACCTGCCCCTTTTCGCCCTCCTTGGCCTGCGTGCGCGTCTGCGCCACGGGCGAGATGAGCGTCAGGGCGATAAGCAGGAGCGATAGTATGATTTTTATGATGGCTTTTGTTTTCATGCGTGCGTTTCCTCCCTGATGAGCGCGCCGAGGTTCACGAGGTCCTCCTTCATGAGCGGGATCAATCCCCTGTCGTAAATGCCGCTCGCCGGATGGTACAGAGGGAAGAGAGTATAGCCGTTGCCCTCGATTTCTATGTCCAGCGGCCTTCCGTGTATGCTGCCTACGCTCGTCCTTTGTGCCCCGCATAGCTTCATGACGGCATAAAGCGGCGTGTTGCCGAGCGTTGCGATGAAGCGCGGGGATATGAGCGCGATTTCCGCGCCAAGCAGCGCCAGCGACGCGTCCGTCTCCCGCGGAAGGGGCGTCCTGTTGGATACGCGCCTGGCCCTCATCTTCACCGGCCTGAACTTGACCGCGTTGGTGACGAAAACCGTTTCCCGCGCGATTCCCGCGAGGGCGAGCATTTCGTCGAGCTGCCTGCCCGCGCGTCCCACGAACGGGCGGGCGGATTCCGCCTCCTCGCGCCCCGGCGCCTCGCCGATGAACATCAGCGCGGGCCGCGCCGGCCCCTCGCCGAAAACGGGGTGCGCGTAATCGCCTTCATGCGCCCCGCCCGCAAGCGCGCCGATGCGCGCGCTCTCTGCCTCATAGAGCGCCGCAAGCTTGCTCACGGCGCGCCTCCCTCGTCCCCGCCGGGCGAGGGAGAAGCCTCCGGATCGCCCGTGGGTTCCGCGGTCGCGGCCGGGGGATTGGCGGCCATGATGGCCTCGTAATTATAGCGCAGCCGCTCGGAATATGTCCGTACCGCGGCGACGTCGCTGGCGTTTAGATATTGCTGTAGCGTGGCGATGCCCGTTTCCAGCGTGCTCCTGTCGGTCGCAGAAAGGTTCTGCGCAGAAGCGAGGTAGGCTTGCACCTCGGCGATGAGCTGCGTGGCCGCTTCAAACGTTTCGCCGCCTGAGCCGAGCAGGCCCGTTCCGCCGCCAAAGGAAGGCGTGTGGTAATAGCAGGTGGCGCCCTGCGCATATTGCAGGTACTGCGCCGCCGTGAGGTTTGTGAACACCGCGTTGGGCAGGTACTGCAAAAGTATCGTCTGGTTATAACGCCCAAGGCGGCTGTCCGGGCGGATGAGGACGAGGTCCGTCACCGTCACCTCGCCCGCGGGGCAATAGAGAGTGGCGGGCTGGCCGGACAGGTTGCAGATGCTCACCAGCACATGCATGTCGCAGGCTTCGGTGGGCGCGTTGTATTCGTCAAACCATTCCGTAACGGGCGTGTGCCCGTTGGGGTCGGCATAGCAGGCTTCGGTCGCAAGCAGACCGGAAACGGAGCATACCGTGCGCTGTACGAGCCCCATCTCCACGGGGGACGCGTCGATGATCTGCCTGTCGGCCTGCCCCTCGAGTATTTTGGACATGAACGCCTGCCAAAGCGGCGCCGCGACCTTGCCGCCGGAGGAGCCGGATTTGAGCTTGACGCTGTAATCGTCGTCCCCGACCCACACCACGGCCGTATAATATCCCGTCATGCCTGCGAAATAGGCGCTGCGGTAATTCTGGTTGGTTCCGGTTTTGCCGGCAACGGTGATGCCGGATATCTTCGCGCGCGCGCCCGTGCCGCTCTTCACCGCTTCGGTGAGCATATCCACGAGCATCCACGCCGTGGTCTCTTTGAACACACGCCGCGTATCCTGATTGGCGTGCCCGTCGAGTATCACCTTGCCGTTGCCGTCCACCACGCGGGTGTAGGCGATGGGTTCCTGATACACGCCGGAGTTGGCGATGGTGGCGTACGCCGCCGCCATCTCGATGGGCGTGATGCCCGTCGTGCCAAGCGCGAGGCCGGAGCCCGTCGCCTTCACGCGGGAGGGGTCCACGCCGAGGTCGACGAGGTATTTTGCCGCCACCGTGGGCGATACGTATTCCATGAGCGTGCGCGCCGCCGCCACGTTGAGGGAGGAAACGATGGCGCGCCGCATGGTGATCAGGCCGATATAATCGTCGTCCCCGATGTCGGGATAGCCCGTTTCGGTATCCCAGCCCTCTATGGCCTCGGGGATGTTGGCGATGACGGAAGCGGGGGACATGCCAAGATCGAGCGCCGGGCCGTACACCGTGAGGGGCTTGATGGAGGAACCCACCTCCATCTGCGTGCTCTGGTAGGCGCGGTTGAAGCCCTTGCGTATCTCGGGTTCTTCGCGCCCGCCGATGATCGCGCGCAGTTCCCCCGTATGCTGGTCGATGACGACCGCCGACGCCTGCGGCTGAATGACCTCGGTGCCGTTTGAGACAAGCGAGGTGGAGCCGTCGGAAAGCGCGGGATAATCCTCCCAGTTGGCCAGAGTATCCTGCACGGTGGACTGCATGGCGGGGTCGATGCAGAGGTAAATTTTAAAGCCGCCGCGCGAAAGCTCATTTTCGATGAGCGAGCGGTTCGCGGAGGTGTCGAGCATGCCGCGCTGGGCGAGCAGGTCGGAGCATATCTGGCGCATGGCGTATTCGATGTAGTAGAGGTACGCGTAGGTGTTGCTCGTGCGCGTGGAGGTCCTGCGGATGACGACCGTGTCCGCGAGGGCGGCGTCCCGTTGCTCCTTCGATATAAGCCCCGCGCTGTACATGCGGTTGATGACCTTGTCTGTGCGCGCGTCGGTGATGTCCATTTTGTTCTTGCCCGCGTTCACGCCCGTCGTGTAGGTGCGCTCGTAGGTGTTCTTGCGCGGGTCGGTGGTATTGGGGCTTTGTATCATGCCGGCGAGCATGGCGCACTCGCGTATGGTCAGCTCCGAAAGCTCCTTGCCGAAATAATCCTTGGCCGCAGCCTTCATGCCGTAGTTGGACTGGCCGAGGTATACGTCGTTGAGGTACGCCTCGAGTATATCCTGTTTTTCGATCGTCTTTTCGATTTCAAGCGCGAGGTAAGCCTCCTGAATCTTGCGCCGGTAGGAGACCTCGCTCGAGAGCAGCTTGTTCTTGACAAGCTGCTGGGTGAGGGTGCTGCCGCCCGCGTCGCTCGAGGCGGAAAGGGAACCCACCACCGCCGCGAAGAGGCGCTTGTAATCCACGCCGTTATGTTTGTAGAAGCGCACGTCCTCTATGGCGATGACGGCGTTGACGAGCATATCCGGTATTTCGTCTATGTTCGCCCAATCCCTGTACTCGAGGCCCTGAAACGTGGAGAGCAGATTCCCGTTCATATCGTAAATGTAAGAGGTGCGATCGCTTTTTGTAAGAAGGGAAACGTCCAGCTCCGGCGTGGTGTCGACATACGCCTTGGCGACGCCGAGCACCAGCCCCATGCCCGCGCAGCCGAAGAGGAGCACCGCGAGCAGCATGAACTTCATCGCCGTGAAAAGCACCGCGAGCGGGAAGGGGCGCGGCTTGTCGCGCTCGATAAAAAGCTCCTCCTCGTGCGTCTGCGCGCCGTGGCGCGCAGGCTGGAGGGAGAAAGCGTGTTTGAAGCGTTCGCTCAATTGTTTAAAAGCTAATGCCAGTTTTTCTTTCATGTTACCGCCTTATAACCATCCAAGCATATTATAGCACAGGCAAAACGCAATGCTCAATACGGCGCGGCCGCGCATATACTTTTATTAACATCAGCGACATATTTCGGGAGGGCGCATGGACGGGGAAATCGTATGCCGCAAGCGCACGGGCGCGAAAAGGAAAATCTTTATCATGCTCATCGTCGTCGCCCTGTTCGCGGCGACCATCGTCGTGTGGCTCAACGCGGGCATGCACAAGGCGATGGAAGCGCTGGCCGTGGCACGCGTGAAGTCCGTGGCCGCGCGCGCGATGAACCAGGCCATACTCGATTGTTTGAGCGAATCGACCAACGGCGACGCCGTCATACACGTGCGTGAAACGGGGGAGCGGGTGTATCTGCTCGAAGCGGACGCGTACAGGATGAACGCGCTCGCCGCGGCCTGCGCGCAGGCCGCGCAGGATCTCATCGCCCAGATGGGGGAGCAGGGCATCAGCATCCCCATCGGCACCATCACGGGCGTGCCCTTCCTCGCGGGGCGCGGGCCGAAGCTCCGGGTCACCTTCATTCCCGCGGGCAGCGTGCAGAGCGCGTTTGACACGGAGTTCACCTCCGCCGGCATCAACCAGACGCTCTACCGCGTGAAGCTGCGCCTGACGGCGTCCGTGCAAATCGTCATGCCGGGTGTCTATCAGGCGGTAAGCGTCACCTCCGAGGCTTCCATCGCGGAGAGCGTGATCGTGGGCGACGTGCCGCAGGTGTATACCGACGTCGCCAACACGGACGATATGCTCAACCTCATCCCCACGGAGGTCATGCCCTGAAGTTACAAATTCATAATAGGAATCGCGGCGAAGCTGTGCTATCATATCCGTATGAAACGCTTCGCCGCGACAATTTTGATTTTCGTTTTATGCGCCATGCTCTCCACGGCGCTGGCCGACCCCACCGAATCGCCCTCCGGCGCGTCGCCCTCGCCTTCGCCCTCGACGGGCGGGTCGTCGGGCGGCCTCATCGCCTACAATTCCAAGGGCGAAACCGTGGTGCGCATCCAGCTGCGCCTTCGGGAGCTTGGCTATTTCAACTATAAGGCCACCGGCAATTTCCAAACCATGACCGTCGAGTCGACAAAGGCCTTCCAGCGCAAGCAGGCCGACGGCGAAGGGCGTCCTATCATCGCGGACGGCACCGTGGGCAATCAGTCCATGGGCATCCTCTTCCTGCACGACGCCGTGCGCGCCGATATAGACGCCTCCATCCCCATAGGCGACCCGCTCACAGGCACGCCCGCGGTCACGGGCGAACTCGTGGACTGGTATGAGGTCAAGGAGCTTCTCACCGCCGGCAGGAGCTATCAGGTCTACGATTACAACACGGGCGCATCCTGGTACATGACCTTCACCGGCGGCGAAAATCACGCCGAGGTCGAATGCACCTCGGCGGAGGATACCTATACGTATCGGAAAGCTTTCGGGGATGCGTTCAACTATTCGAAGCGCCCCGTGGTGATCAACGTCGGGGGCAGGCTCATTGCCGCGTCCCTTCAGGGCTATCCGCACGGCGCGGACGAGGTGGCGAACAACGACATGGCGGGCCACGCCTGCATGTACTTTAACGGCAGCCTCTCCCACGTGGGCAATCTGCCGGACGTGGAGCATCAGGCGCTCATCTACAAGGCGTCCGGCCGCTCCTGATTCTGCTCAAGCCGCCGCTTCATGCCCGCGAGTATGCGGCTCTCAAGCCGCGATACCTGCACCTGTGAAATGCCAAGGGCCGCCGCCGTTTCGCTTTGCGTCTTGTCCATGAAATAACGCATCACGATGATCGCGCGCTCGCGCGGCTGGAGCTCCGAGAGGAGCTCTTTTAGTATCACGCGATCGAGCGCGCCGGATAATTCCTCCTCCGGCATGGGCACCACGTCCATCACCAGCGCGTCCGAATCCGCGCCGTAGGCGGGCTCGTAGATCGAAACGCAGGGGCGCGCGGCCTCAAGCGCGCGCGCGAGCTCCTCCGGCTCGACCTCAAGCTCCGCGGCGATTTCCACCACGCCGGGCTCGCGGTTGAGCTTTGTTGAAAGCGCCTCGCGCGCGGCGGCGGCGCGTATGGAGAGCTCGCGCAGGGAGCGGCTCACCTTTATCATGCCGTCGTCCCTGAGAAAACGCTTGATTTCCCCCGCTATCATGGGCACCGCGTAGGTGGAAAAGCGCACCTCGTAGCTGCAGTCGAAGTTGTTGATCGCCTTGACGAGGCCCATGCAGCCTATCTGGAACAGGTCGTCGTACTCGCAGCCCTTCCCGAGGAAGTGGCGCACGATGGATTTTACGAGGGCCGTGTTGCATACGACGAGCTTTTCCCGCGCCTCGTCGGAGCCGCTTTGCGCAAGGAGGATGAGCTTTTGCGTTTCCTCGTGGGAGAGCGGCTCCCGCTCATCCATTGTCCCTCACCGGGCTGATGCGCTTTTTCATGGAAACTGTGGTGCCGTAGCCCACGACGGAGCGCACCTTCACCTCGTCCATGAACGCCTGCATCACGGAAAAGCCCATGCCGGAGCGCTCCAGCTCGGGCGCGCTCGTGTAGAAGGGCTGCATGGCAAGCTCCACGTCCTCAATTCCCTTGCCCGTGTCGATGATGTCGATGGCGAACACGTCGCCCTCCACGATGCAGTCCATCGTCACGGTGCCGCCCTTGCCGCCGTAGCCGTGTATGATGGCGTTGGTCACGGCCTCGCTCACGGCGGTGCGGATGTCCGTCAGCTCCTCGATGGTGGGGTTGAGCTGGGACGCGAACGCCGCGGCGAGCGTCCGCGCGAGGGACTCGTTCTGCGAGATGGCGCTAAAGCTCACGTTCATCATGTTTTTCATAGTTCGATACCTCCCTGCGCGTCCCTTTTCTCGCACAGCGTGTAGACCCCCGCCATGCGCAATATCCTTTCAACGTGCTTGTTCGCGCCGCAAAGCGCCAGCTTGCCCCCCCGGCGGGACAAAGTCCTGTAGCGCCCGAGTATCACGCCCAACCCCGAGCTGTCCATGAAGCTCACCCCGCGAAGGTCGAGCTCCAGCTCGCGTATGCCGGGGTTTGAGAGCAGCGCGTCGAGCGCCCTGCGGGTTTCGGCCGCGCAGTGATGATCGAGCTCCCCGGTAAGCTGCGCAAAAGCGCGGGGCCCGACTGTCTCCGAACGTATCTGCATATTCAGCCTCCTGTATAGGATTAACAAGATGTATTTCCCCGGGCGAATTTCGCGTCCTGCATAGTATTCCCTCTATGATTGTCATATATACGCGACCTTTGGCGAAAACGTAAAAAAACGGGACATATGCCCCGTCCGCCGCCGCGTATATATAGGTTTATTGCCCTGCCGACTTTATGCGATAACAGGTTTGCTGCGGCCGGTTGGGCGCAACGGGCGTCGCTCGGGCGAAGGCGCGCAAAAAGCGTTGATAATATGGTATGATTTTCCTATGGGATAAGCGCGCGACGCGGCGATAAAAATAAGAATCAAAGGCGGTGAAAACATGGAATTGACCGTTTTGGGACGATACGGCCCCTTTCCCGCGCCGGGCGGCGCGTGCTCGGGTTACCTCATCCGCGCGGGCAAGGCAAAGCTCGTGCTCGATCTGGGCGCAGGCACGCTCTCGCGCCTGATGGGGTTCCTTCCGGAGCTCAATATGGACTGCGTCATTTTGACGCACCTGCACAGCGACCATATTTCGGATATGTTCGTGATGCGCTACGCCCTGCGCCAGCTCTCCGAGCGCGGCGTGAAGGTGACGCTGCCCCTGCCCGTGGTCGCGCCCGAGGAGCCGCGCGAGGAGTACAGGCTCCTCACCGCTTCGGGCGTCTATGACCTTTCCGCCGCGCAGGACGAACTGCAGCTTCGCATACAGGATGTGCGCATACGCCTAAAGCGCGTCACCCATCCCGTGCCAAGCTACGCGGTGAGCGTAGAGCACGAGGGAAAAAAGCTCATCTACACGGGGGATACGGGCATGCGGCACGATTTGGCGGAGCTTTGCTACGGCGCGGATATGCTGCTTGCGGACGCCAACTTCCTCGACGAGGAGCGCCCCGGCGCGCCCGCGCCGCACCTTTCGGCGGGGCAGGCGGGGCAGCTTGCGGCGCAGGCGTGGGTGAAGCGCCTCATCCTCACGCACATCCACGGGGCGATGGGCGACACGGGCAGGCTGCTCGCGCAGGCGCAGAAGCATTTCAAGAGTGCGGAAGTGGCTGAGGAACTGGCGACCTATACGATTTGACGGCCTCCGCCCGGGGTTGCATATATTCCTCCCGGTGTTATAATATGGATTGCGAAGAGGGAAGAACGGAGGAATATCATGGACTTTTTTGACACGATCAACGCGCAGGCGGCAGCCGCGATGGACGAGCTGCTGGCCGCCGCGGATACGCTAAAGCGCGGGGACATGCTCGTCGTGGGCTGCTCCACGAGCGAGATTATGGGCCGGCTCATCGGCACGGGCTCAAACGAAGACGCGGCGAAGGCCGTCATGGATGCGGTGCTGCCCCGCGTGAAGGAACGCGGGCTTTTCCTCGCGGTGCAGTGCTGCGAGCATCTCAACCGCTGCCTCGTGGTCGAGCGCGGCTGCATGGAAAAGTACGACCTGCAGCAGGTCTGGGTGAGGCCGCATCTCCACGCGGGCGGCGCGTTTGCAATGCAGGCCCTCGCGCGCTTTGACGACCATGTGATGGTGGAGGACCTGCGCGGCAAGGCCGCCGCAGGTCTTGACATAGGCGGCACGCTCATCGGCATGCACATGCATCCCGTGGTGGTGCCCGTGCACGCGAAAACGCGCAAAATCGGCGAGGCAAACGTTACCGCCGCGCGCACGCGCCCCAAGTATGTGGGCGGCCCACGCGCGCAATATGACGATATGAAGCGCGCGCACTGACGCGCTTTCCCGCGGGGGCGGAGGAGCTTTTTGTCGTCTTTGAGCTCATTTGAGATATCGCCCAAAATCGCCCTTGATAGCCAAAGCATAACGGAATAACAAACCAGCGGCAAGGCAACCCTAGGAACATGAAGGATCCCGGAGGGTTGTTTTGCTATGGCTCTGAACAAGGTTGACATATGCGGATTGGACACATCGAGCCTTCCACGGCTCACACAGCAGCAGAGCAGGGAATTACTGCTTAAAATAAAGGGCGGGGACGCGGAGGCGCGCGAGGAATTCATCCGGGCCAACCTTCGCCTCGTATTGAGCGTGATCCAGCGCTTTTCCGGGCGCGGGGAGCAGATGGACGACCTGTTTCAGGTCGGCTGCATCGGCCTCATCAAGGCGGTGGAGAATTTCAACACCGACTTGGACGTGCGCTTTTCCACCTACGCGGTGCCCATGATCATCGGCGAGCTGCGGCGCTATCTTAGGGACAACACCACGCTTCGCGTGAGCCGCTCGCTCCGGGATACGGCCTATAAGGCGCTTCGCGTGCGAAACGATTTGATGGATAAACTCTCGCGCGAGCCGCGCCTCGACGAGATCGCGCGCGAGCTGGAGATGAGCGAGGAGGACGTCGCCTTCGCGCTTGAGGCGATACAGGATCCAGTATCTCTGTTCGAGCCCATCTATCACGACGACGGGGACGCCATATTCGTCATGGATCAGGTCAAGGACGACCGGGATTGCGACGATTACTGGCTCGACGGCATCGCCATAGGCAGCGGGCTCGACCGCCTCGCCGACCGCGAAAGGAAGATCATAGAGCTCAGGTTCTTCCAGGGGCGCACGCAGATGGAGGTCGCGGAGGAAATCGGCATCAGCCAGGCGCAGGTGTCGCGGCTTGAAAAAAGCGCGCTTAAGCATATGAAGAAATACGTGTAGTTCAACCGGTATGCGGCGGATCGCCGCCATAAAATGAACGCACAAAATTTGTCCCAGCGCCGCCCGCCTTGTATGCGGGCGGCGTTTGTGCTAGTATAATGATGTATGGTCGCCACGCGGCCATGCCATTTCTGTCTGGAGGATGCATTCGATGAAAAAGCTGATTTCAGCGCTTCTGGTTTTTGTGCTCGCGCTCGGCCTTGCCGTTCCCGCGCTGGCCGATAAGGCCAAGGCGAATCGGAGTTTTGAGGGGAACCTTGTCAAACTGACCACCGTAGAAGACTTCTCGCTCGGCGAGCTTTCCGGCCTCGTCATAGACGAAACCGTGGGCAACGGCGCGCTCAGGCTTGAGGAGGGCGCCGCGAGCGGCACCTATACGAGCGATGTCATAGGCGTCGAGCCGTTTGAATACCTCGTGGCCTCCTGGAACGCGGACGTGCCCAAGGGCGCGAAGCTCGAGGTGTTCGTGCGCGCCTATGTCGACATGCATGCGGACTGGACCTCCTGGATGAGCTGGGGCACATGGAGCGCTTCGATCACGCGCGGCTCCAAGGACAGCGAGGACGCGCTCGCCTTCATGGACGTGGACACCCTCACCATATCGGGCTCCGAGGGGGAGAGCGCAAGCCTCGTGCAGATGAAGGCCGTGCTCACCGCCGCCGAGGATGGGGAGAGCCCGGTGCTGCGCCAGCTTGCCTGCACCTATAAGAACACGCTCGAGGGGCAGGCGATAACGCCCGCCTATTATGGGGAGGAAATTGAACTCCCCGCGTCCGTGCGGCTCGACACGCCCGCCTATTCCCAGATGATACGCGAGGCGAGCATCGCGAGCCTCATGTGCAGCGCGACGACCATCAGCGTTCTGTTGAACGACAGGGGCGAGGACGTGATGCCCGAGGAGATCGCCCTCATCAACTATGATAAAACCTACGACGGCTTTGGCAACTGGTCCTACAGCGTGGCTGCGGCAGGTTCTTTTGGATACGATGCGTACTGCCAGTACGGCGATTTTGACCTGCTGCGCCAGGAGCTTGCGCACGGCTATTCCGTGGGCATCAGCGTGAAGTATTCCGACACGCAAAACGGCAGCTATCCCTACCTTGAGAACGCGCCCCTTTCGACCGCCGGCCACCTCATCACCATCACGGGGTATGAGACCATAGACGGCGTCGATTACTTTTATTCCAGCGATTCCGCCGCGGGCGCGGACATGGAATGCGTGCGCCGCTACCGCGCCGACCAGCTCGACGCGTGCTGGAGCGGCAGGCTGATGTATGTCGTGCACGAAAAGGAGGACGCGGCGGCGCTTCGTCCTGCGCGCGTCGCGGCGCAGCTTGAGGCCGTCACGGCCGAGGGCGTCGAGAACGCCTACGCGCTCGTCGTGGACGGCGAAAAGGTGCTGCTCGACAACAGCTTCAAGGGCAAGACCTTGCGCAGCGACGGCGGCGGCATGGTGCTCTGCTATGTGGAGGAGGCGAAAGCCCCCATGACGGCGGAGGGCGCAAAGGTGACCACCGCCAACAAGCGCATACTGTATACGGTTTCGGCAAAGAACGGGTTCATTGTCATAAACCCCTCCAGCGTTCTGCGTGACATCGAGGGCAGCGCGACGGTGCATGTGCTCGTGCTGATGAACGACGGCGTCACCTATGAGGCGGTGCTCGCGATGGAAGGCGCGGTTTCGACCCCCGCGCCCACCCCGACCCCCGAGGCGACCGCGCCCGCCACAACCACGGAACCGACGCCGGATGAAGAGACGGACGCGCCCTTTATCTCCGAGGACAACGGCAGGCGGCTGATCATCATCGCCGTCGCCGCCATCGGCATCGCGCTCATCGTGCACTTCATCATGGTAAGAAGGGATAAGGCGAGGAAAAACAGGCACCAATCCACCAAGTAAGGCGGCGGGCCGGATATGAAACGGATCTCCATCAACGACGGCTGGCGTTACTACAGGGAAGCGGGCGCGCAGTTCCCCTTGGGTGAAAAGGGGAGCTGTGAGGGCGTCCGCCTTCCCCATACGAACGCGCTTTTGCCCTATAATTACGCCAACGCGCGGGAGTATCAGTTCGTCTGCGGCTATGAGCGCGCGCTCTTTGCGCCGCTCTCGTGGAGCGGCAGGCGCGCGTTTATCACCTTCGAGGGTGCGGCGCACAGGGCTGAGGTCTTTCTCAACGGGGAAAAGCTCGCCTCCCACGCCTGCGGCTATACGGCCTTTACGCTGGAGCTCACGGATAAGCTCCGCCTCGGGGACGAAAACACGCTTTCGGTGTTGCTTGACAGCCGGGAATCTCTCGACCAGCCGCCTTTCGGGGGCAGGATCGACTACCTCACCTACGGCGGGCTTTATCGCGAAGCGTATGTGGAGCTTGCGGAAGAAACCTATATTGCGGACGTTTTCGCGGCGACGCCCGCGTTCGATGAACTCCGCTTTGACGTGACGCTCGACGGCCCGCTCGATAAGGGCGCGGCGCTTTTCGCCTCCGTGTTCGACGCGGATGAGACGGAGTTTTTCCATAAGAAGTACGACGTTGCGGAAAACGCGCTGCGCTTTCATGAAACCATAGAGGGCGCAAAGCCGTGGAGCTGCGAGGAACCGAATCTCTATGAGCTTCGCCTTTCGCTCGTATCCGCTCAGGGCGAGGCGCTGGATGAAAAAAAGATCCGCTTCGGCTTTCGCACGGTCGGCTTCAGGGCGGACGGATTCTATCTCAACGGGGAAAAGCGCAAGCTCAGGGGGCTCAACCACCACCAGAGCTATCCCTATATCGGCTGCGCCGCGCCAAAATCGCTCCAGCGCTTCGACGCGGATGTGCTCAGGTATGAGTTAGGGCTCAACGCCGTGCGCACCTCGCACTACCCGCAGTCCCGCCACTTCCTCGACCGGTGCGACGAAATAGGTCTTTTGGTTTTTACGGAGATACCGGGCTGGCAGCACATCGGCGGTGATGCGTGGAAGGATGAGGCGGTCGAAAGCGTGCGCGAGATGGTGCGGCAGAACCGCAACCACCCCTGCATCTTCCTCTGGGGCGTGCGCATCAACGAGTCGCAGGATGACGACGCGCTCTATCTTCGCACCAACGCGGCCGCGCACGAGCTGGACGATACGCGGCTGACCTCCGGTGTGCGCTATCTTGAAAAAAGCCATCTTCTTGAGGATGTGTACGCCTACAACGACTTTTCGCATACCGGCAATAACGCGGGTCTCAAGCGCAAGCGCTCCGTCACGAAAAATCCGCGCAAAGGGTATCTTGTGAGCGAATACAACGGCCACATGTTCCCCACCAAGGCGTTCGACGACGAGGCGCACAGGTTGAGCCACGCGCTACGCCACGCCAACGTGCTCGAGGCGATGTATGCGAACCGGGACATCGCGGGCTGCTTTGGCTGGTGCATGGCGGATTACAATACGCACGGGGACTTCGGCGCGGGGGACGGCGTGTGCTATCACGGCGTGCTGGATATGTTCCGCAACGCAAAGCTCGCCGCGTCCGTATATTGCTCGCAGGCGGAAGGTGAGAGCGTGCTTGCACTTTCCTCCTCGATGGACTTGGGCGAGCACGCTGCCGGGAACATCGGCGCGGTGTACGCTTTCACCAACGCGGACAGCGTCAGCCTCTATAAAGGGGATGAGCTTGTGCGCGTATTTGCGCCCGATTCGAAGAGTTACGGCCATATGCCGCACCCCCCCATCGTCATCGACGACTTTATAGGCGACCTTATCGAACAGAACGAACCCTATCCGCCCAAGGTCGCGGCGAAGGTCAAGGCGCTCATGCTCGCGCTCGGAAAATACGGTCTTGCAAAGCTGCCTCTCAAATACAAGGCGTTGGCCGCGCAGCTGATGCTCTTCCACGGCTTTACGACGGGAGAGGGCGCGCGCCTGTATGATCGTTATGTCGGCGGTTGGGGCAGCAGCGCCGCGCGGTGGCGCTTTGAGGCGGTGAAGGACGGGGAGGTTGCCGCCGTTGCGGAAAAAGGCGCGCCGGAGAATGTGCGCATTGTTGCCGGGGCGGATCATACCGAGCTTCATGAGGGCGAAACCTACGACATGGCGCTGGTGCGCGTCCGCGCGCAGGACACTGCGGGCAACAGGCTCGCCTATTTTCAGGAGCCTGTGTCGCTGATTGCAGAAGGCCCCATCGCCCTCGTCGGCCCGGACGTGGTGAGCCTCAAGGGCGGCGCGTTCGGTGCGCTTGTCAAAACCACGGGCATGGTGGGCGAGGCAAAGCTCATCATAAGCGCGGAGCAGGCGGGCGAAACGGAAATCGATTTTACCATTGTGTGATTTTTGTGCAAAGCAACATTTGGGAACGGCGTCGCGGTCGTTCCTTTTTGTTGCGGCGAATAGTATAATAAAATTCATGAAAACGTTGCCGCCGGCATTTTTAGAGCGCATGAAAACATTGCTCGGGGAGGAATTCCCGGCTTTTCTTGCGTCTTACGATAAACCCGCAGCGCGCGGGCTTCGCGTGAACACGCTCAAAATTTCGCGCGAAGAGTTTTTGCGCATAAGCCCGCTTGCGCTCGCACCTTCGCCGATTGCCGGGGATTCCTTTTTGCTCGCGGACGGCGCGGAGGGTTTGGGCAAGCATCCGTATCACGCGGCAGGGTTATACTATGTACAGGAGCCTTCCGCCATGTTGCCCGTGAGCCTTGCGGGCGTAAAGCCCGGCATGCGCGTGCTCGATCTGTGCGCCGCGCCGGGAGGAAAGAGCGGAGCGTTGGCCACACGGCTTGAGGGGGAGGGGTTCCTTCTGGCAAACGAGATTGTGCCAAATCGCGCGCGCACGCTCAAATCCACGCTGGAGCGCATGGGCGTCGTCAACGCGGCTGTGATCTGCGCGAAGCCGGAGACGGCGGCCGCGGCCTTTCCTTCGTATTTTGACGTTGTGCTGGTTGACGCACCGTGCTCCGGCGAGGGGATGTTCAGAAAGGATGACGAAGCCGTTGCCGCATGGAGCGAGGCGCATGTACTCTCCTGCGCGGCGCGACAATCGCACATACTCGCATCCGCAGCGCCGTGCGTGGCGGAGGGCGGCGCGCTTGTTTATTCGACCTGCACGTTTTCGTATGAGGAGAACGAGGGCGTTGTGGAGAGCTTCGCCCGCGCTCATCCGGACTTTGTGATAGAGGACATGGCGAGGCTCTACCCCCACCGCTTCGCGGGGGAGGGGCATTTCGCGGCGCGGCTTCGCAAGCTGGGCGGCAGGAGAATTGAGCAGGAGGCGCTGCCCCTCAAGCTTTGCCGGGATGCCGCGTATCGCGACGCCATGCGCGATATCTTCAGAACCCTGCCGCAAGGCGAAGCGTACCTTGTTGATGACGGCCGCGTGACGCTGCTTCGCTCCGCGCTGCCAAAGGGCCTGTCGAAGCTGCATGTGCTCTCGGCGGGCGCAATGGCGGGTGAGCTTGTCAGGGGCAGGTTTGCGCCTTCGCATTCTCTGTTCATGGCGGCGCACGGCGGGGAATACGCACGAAAAATCTCCTTTTCACCGGGCGCGCAACAGCTGGCTTCGTTCATGGCGGGGGAGGAAATAGCCTGCGACGCCAGCCTTAAAGGATACTCTGCCGTAGCGGTCGACGGGCATCCGCTGGGCTTTGGGAAAGCGGGAAACGGGGCGTTAAAAAACCACGTTCCAAAGGGACTTCGAACGGGTCAAAATTCTACCTTGCGGCATTGACACAGCAGGTCCTTTCTGTTAAAATACGTTATTGTCGGCATGGGCGCGGCACTTGCGCGCGTGCCGCGAGCGAGGCTCCGCCGGGAGATTGAGCGCCTGTAGCTCAGCTGGATAGAGTAACGGCCTTCTAAGCCGTGGGTCCAGGGTTCGAATCCCTGCGGGCGCGCCAGATATGGTGGGTGTAGTTCAGTTGGTTAGAATGCCAGATTGTGGCTCTGGAGGTCGTGGGTTCGAGACCCACCACTCACCCCATTTCTTTTTCTGCGGAGCGCGCGCGGTCGTTGGGGTGTCGCCAAGCGGCTAAGGCCCCGGATTTTGATTCCGGTATCCGCAGGTTCGAATCCTGCCACCCCAGCCAAAGATTATGACCCGTTAGCTCAGTTGGTAGAGCATTTGACTTTTAATCAAAGGGTCCGGAGTTCGAGTCTCCGACGGGTCACCAAATGTGTTGTCGGCGCGTATGCGGGCGTGGCGGAATTGGCAGACGCGCCGGATTTAGGTTCCGGTGCCGCAAGGCGTATGAGTTCAAGTCTCTTCGCCCGCACCAGCCCTTCAGGCGGGTATAGTGTAATGGTAACACATTAGCCTTCCAAGCTGAGATAGTGGGTTCGAGTCCCATTACCCGCTCCAAAATAGCTGCCCCCGCATGGGGGCTGTTATTTTGATGGGCAAATGCTACATGATATAGCATAACCAGATTACAAAAGGAGGTGCTTTTATGATATTCACCATTGCTGATGCTCCATGCAAAGTCTGATCGTGGACGGAAATTGCATGGAGCGCGTATCAAGGGTGTAAAATCACACTTGTTTTGCCGTCCAAATCGGGCTTTGCATTTTCAATCAATTTTATGATTTGAAGGAGCAAAGCCATGAAACAAAATATATTTTTGCAACTCCGGGATTTTCTGATTCTATGGAGCTCACAGGCCGTATCTACGCTCGGCACGGCGATAACCAATTTCGCGCTTATCATTTGGGTGTATGAACAAAAAGGAACTGCGTCCAGCATAACGCTGCTGTCGGTTTTCTCTTTTTTGCCATCCATACTTTTTTGCTTTATCGCCGGTACGATTGCCGACCGATGGGACAAGAAGCGCATTATGCTGCTAAGCGACTTAGCGGCAGCTTTGGGTACTATAAGCGTACTTGTGCTCTATCTTACGTCTTCGCTGCAAATCTGGCACCTGTACATCATCAATTTTCTGCTCAGCTTTATGAACGCATTTCAGAATCCTGCGTCTTATGTGGCTACAAGTTTGCTTGTGCCGAAGGAGCATTATGTCAGGGTCAGCGGATTGCAGGCTTTTTCGGGTTCCGTGATAACGATATTGGCCCCGGCGTTAGGCAGCGCGCTGCTTGCGTTCGGCGGGCTCAAAACGGTTTTGATCATTGATCTTGCGACCTTTGCCATAGCGTTTTGCGTGTTGCTGTTGTTCATCAAGATACCGACGATAGAACAAAAAGCAGAAGCCGTAAAAGAATCCTTTATCAGAAGCTGCATGGTCGGCATAAACTTTTTGAAGGAGCACGCCGCGCTGTTGCGCATTATCCTCTTTTTTGCTTTTATCAATTTTATCGCAATAATGGGTGGGTACGGCATGATGCCTGCTTTGATACTCAGCAAAACGGGGAGCGACCAAATGGCGCTTGGCATGGTTGAAGCCGCCGTGGGAATTGGTACACTTGTGGGAAGCGTGCTTGTAACACTGATGAAACCGGCAAAGAGCCGTATAAGCGTTATCTTTTTTTCCTGCGGCATTTCATTTTTATTGGGGGACGTGGGGCAAAGCCTGACGCACACGCTGCCATTTTGGATAGTTGCGGCGTTTACTTCGAATGTTCCAATGGCATTTCTCAATGCCAACTTAACTGCCGTCATGAGAACCAACGTGCCGATTGAAATGCAGGGGCGTGTTTTTGCGGCGAGAGATACCATCCAATACAGCACAATACCGATAGGGCTGTTTCTTGGCGGAGCGCTTGCCGATTATGTTTTTGAACCCTTTATGGCAAACGCATCGCCGACACAGGAAGCATTGTCCGTTTTGTTTGGGGCGGGAAGCGGTTCCGGCATTGCGATCATGTTTTTTATAGTCGGAATAGTCGGGTGTGCGACAAGCCTTATGTGCCTGAAAAATCCGCTATACAGAAGCTTGGATACGTGAGTTAACAAAGTGAAGGACAAAAACAGGCTGGCGATGCGTCAGCCTGTTTCTCTTCCGCGTCTTCCTTCTGCCCATCTTCCCTTTCAATGCTTAATTCGATATAATATCACTTGTACGATGCATGGGCAAACAGGATTTAAAGGCGGTTAGCGATTGAGAATTTTAGTTTATGGCGCGGGGGTCATCGGCAGCCTCTATGCCGCGCATCTGTCCGAAGCCGGGTATTCTGTTTCCATTTTGGCCAGAGGGGAAAGGTTGGGCGGCCTGAGGCAAGATGGCTTGAGATACTATTGCCGCCGGCAAGTGCGGCGCGCCGATGTAGCGATCATGGAATCGCTTGAGCCGGACGACTGTTACGACTATATTTTTCTGACTGTCAGGGAAGAGCAGTTGCGCGAGGCTCTGACGCAGCTCAAAGAGAACATCAGTCCTACGATTGTTACGATGGTGAACACGATTGCGCCTTACGCCGAGTTGGACGCGCTATGCGGAGAGGGGCGGCTGCTGCCGGCATTTCCCGGGGCGGGTGGCGGTTTTTCGGATGGGATCCTTGACGCCGGGTTTACGCCCCGTATCGTTCAGCCGACTACATTTGGAGAGATTGGCGGAAGCTATTCGGAGCGGGTCAGGAACCTGAAAAAGCTTTTTATAAAAGCTCACATTCCTCGTCACGTCGAGAAGGACATGCACGTATGGCAGATTTGCCACCTGGCAATGGTCGTGCCGTTGGCGGATGCCTATTATATGGCGGAACGGCCACAGGAAGCGTATCGGGAGAAGGCGATGATGAGGCAAACCGCAAAACGGCTGCGCGAGAATTTTGCGCGCCTGCATCAGCGCGGAGTATCGATTTCTCCCCCAAAGCTGAATCTGTTCAGATGGTGTCCCGCATACATTTTGAGCGGGGTTTTGCCGCTTATTTTTCGCAGCAAATTCGGCGAAAGATTTATGTTTCAGCATGCCATGAAGGCAAAAGAGGAAATGAATGTCCTTCATGACAGGTTTTACTCTTATCTGAAAGAGAATCAACTGTGACGCGATAAGTCCCGATTTGATGAAAGCAACTTGAAGTAAAAACAATTTTTTGGTGGACAGGAGAACATCATGATATGAAAACTTTGGTCTTGGGGGGCACAAGATATGCAGGAATACATTTGGTAAATGAGTTAATATCGGCTGGCTATGATGTAACGGTTGCCACGCGTGGAAAAACACCCGACAATTTTCATGATAAAGTAAGACGCAAGGTAATTGAGAGGCAAAATGCCGATAGCCTTTTTGCCGCATTTAATGACGAGTTTTATGATGTTGTGATTGACAATTTAGCATATTGCTCAAATGATGTTCGTTGCCTTTTGGATTCGATACATACAAATAAATATGTCATGACCTCTACGGTTTCTGTATACAGCAATTTTCATATGAATATGCAGGAGAAAGAGGTTGATACGAGAAATGCACCGTTGAAATGGTGCAAGCGTGACGAATACACCTACGATGAAATCAAGCGGCAAGCTGAATCTGCACTATTTCAAGTATATCCAAGTCTGCCGTCTGTTGCGGTACGTTTCCCTTGGATATTTGGCAAAGATGATTACACAAAGCGACTTTTCTTTTATGTTGAACACGTTTTTAATTCAAAACCTATGAATATTGATAACTGTGACGCACGTTTAACTTTTATCAATTCACTTGAAGCCGGCCGTTTCCTGGCATGGTGTGCGAGAAGCTCTGTACTGGGAGTTGTGAACGCAAGTAGCCGAGGCACTATTTCGCTTGCAACGATAATTGATTATGCCGAGAAGCGTATTGGTAAAAAAGCGATAATTGATGTTCAGGGGGAATCGGCTCCACTTAATGGAGTTCCGAATTTTAGTTTGGATACGACAACAGCCCAGAGCGCCGGATTTAGTTTTCAATATATCTCCGAATGGGTATATCCGATGATAGATTATTGGATTGACACCTTGGGTATGGCATAACACGAAGCTGCAAATCCCGATTTATCGGTTCGCTTGGCGCGTACTGTGATTCGCTTTTCTTTTATTATCCCCGCTTCCGCATACGCTACCGAAAGCAAAAGCAAACCGTATCAATCCTCCCCAAAA
>JAEWMV010000112.1 GCA_023393045.1 Bacillota bacterium
GGCCGTTGCCTTAGGCGTCTGCGTAGGCTTTGCGGCAGCCGTGGCTTTCGGCGTAGCCGTCGCTTTCGCGGTGCCCGCAGCCTTTTGCGTGGCTGTAGGCTCCGGGGTCGCCACCGCCTCCGGGGACTGAGTAGCATCCGCGCTCTGCGTGGCCTCTGCGCTTTGCGTAGCCTCCGGCGTCAGCGTGACCTGCGGGATATCCGTAGCGAAAAGCGGCGCTTGCGTAGCCTCTGCGCTCTCATCGACGGGCACTTGGGCATAATTGATGGGCGCGCCGCCTTCCCCGCAGCCCGAAAGCAGTAAAAGCGCGGCAAAAGCCGTCAATATAAGCGCGAGTATTTTCTTCTTCATCGAAAACCTGCGATATCCTCAAACATCTTTTCGTGGCCAAAAATGATTGAAGCCTATCTGCCTTTCCCCCGCATGACGACGGATACGCGATCGTATCGCGCCCGATATGCGGGCCGTTTAATGCGACGGCCGGTCAAACCGGCGTCATGATCACTATATGGGTTACAGCATTTATTTTCAACGTTAAAATAATACCAATATTGTAACCGTTTTGTGGCATTTGGAATTGCAGATTGCGTTCATGCACGCATTTTTCGCATTGCGCCGATGCAAATGCCCCGTGAAAAACGGGGCGTTGATCGATGCCGTATGGAAAAATATTCCTCTTTAGCCGCCTATCTTTTTGTCCTTCTCGACGACGGCGTCCACCGCCTCGTATACCGCGTTTTCAAAGCCGAGATGGCGAAGCGCGTGCACGCCCTCTATGGTCGTGCCGCCGGGCGAACAGACCCTGTCCACAAGCTCCTGCGGGTGCGCGTCGCTCCCGGCGATGAGCTTTGCGCTGCCGAGCACCGTATCCGCCGCAATTTTCAATGCGAGCTGCTTGGGGATGCCGTGCTTGACGCCTGCGCCTGCGAGCGCGTCCGTAAACATATAGGCAAAGGCGGGCGCCGCGCCCGCGATCGCGCTGAAGGCCGGGAAAAGCCGTTCCGGCAGCTCATACACGCTGCCCACGCAGGAAAAAAGCTCCCGCACAACGCGCACATGCTCCTCCGTGGCGAAGCTGCCGCCGCACACCGCCGTAGCCGAGGCAAGGGCGAGCGCGTTGATGTTGGGCATGACGCGCACAAAGGGTATTTCCGCACAGTATTTTTCATAGAAAGCGACGGGCTTGCCCGCCGCGATGGACACGAGCAGCTTCCCCGGGCAGAGCATGGGAGATAGCTCGCCAAGAACCGCCTCGAGGTTCTGCGGCTTGACGGCGAGTATCACCACATTGCAAAGGGAAACGAGCCTTTCCATGCTCTCACACGCGGGTATGCCCGTGGCGCTCGCCTTCGCGGGGTCGATGTCATAGCCGAAAAGCCCCGCGCTCTTAAACGGCGCGCTCTCCCGAATGCCCTTTATGAGGGCCGAGGCCATGTTGCCAAGACCGATAAAACCGTAATTCATTCCCTCACCTGTCCGTTTCCGCTTACGATGTATTTATAGGATGTAAGCTCATTCAAACCGAGCGGCCCGCGCGCGTGGAGCTTTTGCGTAGAAATGCCGATCTCAGCGCCCAGGCCGAATTCGCCTCCGTCGGTAAAGCGCGTGGAGGCGTTGTGATACACCGCGGCGGCGTCCACCTTTTTTTGAAAATACTCCGCCGCGCCCAAATCACGGGTCACGATGCACTCGCTGTGCTTCGTGCCGTATCGGTAAATATGCTCGATGGCGGCGTCCATATCATCCACCACGCGCGCGGCGATGATATAATCGCCAAACTCACGTCCCCAGTCCGCGTCGGTCGCGGGAACCGCGTCGCTTATGATTTCGCACACCTGCTTATCTCCGCGAATCTCGACCTGCTTCGCCCGAAGCGTGCTTGCGATGACGGGCAGCGCGGCCGCCGCGATGTCCTTGTGAACCAGCATGCACTCCGCCGCGTTGCACACCGAGGGGCGCGAGGTTTTGGCGTTGAAGATAATGCGCGCGGCCATTTCGATATCCGCCGCCCTGTCTACATACACATGGCACACGCCCGCGCCCGTTTCAATCACGGGCACGCGCGCGTTTTCCACGACGGAGCGAATGAGCCCCGCCCCGCCGCGCGGGATGAGCAGGTCGACATACTCGCGCATGCGCATGAGTTCCGCCGCGCTCTCGCGAGAAGTATCCGTGACAAGCTGAACGCAGTCTTCGACAAGCCCCGCGCGCGCGATGGCGCGGCGCATGGACTGCGCGATGATTGTATTCGAATGGATTGCTTCCTTACCGCCGCGCAGTATCACCGCGTTGCCGCTTTTGAGGCAAAGCGCCGCGGAATCCGCCGTCACGTTCGGCCGCGCCTCGTAGATGACCGCGATCACGCCGATGGGTACGCTGATCTTTTCGAGCAGCAGCCCGTTGGGCCGACCGGCCGTTTCCAGCATGCGGCCCACGGGGTCGGGAAGCGCCGCCACGGCGCGCAAGCCTTCGGCAACGCCATGTATGCGCCCCTCGTCAAGCCGGAGCCTGTCGAGCAGCGCGGCGCTAAGCCCCGCCTGCTTGCCGTAATCAATATCGCGCGCGTTCGCCTCGAGTATGGCGCCCGCCTCGTTTTCAAGCGCGTCCGCTGCGGCGTTGAGCGCCGCGTCCTTTAAATCCGTACCGGCAACGGCGAGGATGCGCGATGCCGCCGCGGCCCTCTTGCCAAGCTCCTCAAGCATGTTTGCGCCCTCCCATAAAATGCGTGCCCACGTCCTCACCCTCGAGAATTTTATAGATGTCGCGCGGGTTTTTGCCGCAGATGATATAGGTGTCGATGCCAGCCTTCATACAGGTTTCGGCCGCCTTGAGCTTGGTCGCCATGCCGCCTGTGCCAAGCTTTGTAGTGGTGTCCTCCACATGCCCCCAGATTTCCTCCGTCAGCGTTTCCACTACGGGAATGCGCGTGGCGTTCGGGTCGCACGCGGGGTCGGCCGTATAAAGCCCGTCCGTCTCGGTGAGGATGATGAGCGCGTCCGCCCCGATGAGCACGGCCACGGCGGCGGAAAGCTGGTCGTTGTCGCCATAGACGCTCACCGCGCCCGCGACGGCGTCGTTTTCGTTGATGATGGGGATCGCGCCGAAGCCGAAGAGCCTCTCAAAAGTGGGCGCAAGGTTTTCGCGCCGCTCCTCGCTCACAACGTCATCCCGCGTGATGAGAAGCTGGCCCACGATATGCCCGTACTGGGAGAACATTTTATCGTACATGAACATCAGTTCGCACTGGCCGATAGTCGCCGCCGCCTGCCTGGCGGGGGTGTCCTTGGGGCGCGCTTCAAGGTCGAGCTTGCCAAAGCCGATGCCGATTGCGCCCGAGGTGACGAGCGCCACGTTGTGCCCCGCGTTGCGCAAATCGGAGAGCACGCAAACCAACTCCTCCATGCGCCTCAGATTGGTTTTGCCCGTGGTATGTGTGAGGGTGGATGTGCCCACCTTGATCAGGATCGTTTTACCGTTATCCGCCATAAGGTCTCCCGTTGTTTCTTGCTCGTATACTTAGTCATCAATATAACACTGAATAAGGGAAGTGGCAAGGGCGGAGGAAAGCGGGCACGTCATTTTTCCACACGCATAAGTAAGGGCATAAACGGAAATCAACCCGACAGGCAGAGAAGAATATAGGCTAAATTCATCTGCTCTCGCGCATAAATATCAATCCGTTTCCTGCCACTTTATATACGCCATTCCGATGCGCTCTATCCGTTCGTTGAGCGAATAAGCGCTCAACCCATATTTTCGGGCTATGCAGCTTTTAGGTATCTTTTCTTGCAGGCTTCGCACAATCCTTGCTATTTACCTTAGGCTGAGCAGGGACGACCAGAACGGCAGCGCCGAGAGCATGAGCATTATAAATCAGCGCGAAATGCTCATAGCATACTGCGAGGAAAGGGGATGGAAGATTTACGACATCTATATAGACGACGGTTTTACAGGAACGAATTTTGAGCGGCCCGGTTTTCAGCGTATGATCGAGGACATAAAATCAGGCA
>JAEWMV010000117.1 GCA_023393045.1 Bacillota bacterium
CCTTTATATCAGGCGTTTTCCTTTTTGAGAAAACAGCCGATGGTATACGTTTTTCAAAAAAATGCCCGCGTTTTTATAAAAAAACGTCCTCTGCCATATAGCAGAGGACGGAGCTTGCCGTGGTACCACCTCATATTCGCCGCAAAGCGGCCTTCGGATACGAACATATCCTTAGCGCTGTATCGGGCGCGCCCGTCTTTGCCTACTCATGCGTTCAGCAAGCCGCTCGGGAAGGAATTCGACATCCCCGCTCCTGCCGCACTCGCACCTTACAGCGGCTCTCTGAAGAAGCTTTCGGACGTGTACTGGTTTCCGTCGTCGCGTTATATTATGGCGTTCACTTTACCACGCTGCATTGAAAATGTCAACAGGCTTTCGCAATTGTTTTTATATGTATGCAAAAGAACCCGTATCCGGTCTTGCGCGCTCAGATCACGCGCTCCACCCAGCCGTGCATATCGGGGAGCGCGCCCGTCTGGATGCCCGTGAGCGTGTCGTAGAGCTTCTGCGCGAGCGCGCCGACCGTATTGCCGTTGATCTCATAATCCCCGCCCTGATAGCAGAGCGTGCCGATGGGCGAGATAACCGCCGCGGTGCCGGTGGCGAACACTTCCTTGAGCGTGCCAGCTTTTGCCGCTTCGAAGAGCTCCTCGAGCGGGAGCCTGCGTTCGCTGACCTTCACGCCCCACTCCTTCAAAAGCGTGATGACGGAATCGCGCGTGATGCCGGGCAGTATCGTGCCGCCAAGCGGCGCGGTGACGACCTCGTCCCCAATCATGAAGAAGGCGTTGGAGGTGCCGATCTCCTCCACATACTTATGCTCCTTGGCGTCGAGCCAGAGCACGTCCTTGCAGTGGTATGCGAGCGCCTTCTGGGAAGCTTTCATGCCGCCCGCGTAGTTGCCGCCCACCTTCGCAAAGCCCGTGCCGCCGTGCGCCGCGCGGATGAATTCATCCTCCACGTAAATGCGCGTGGCGGAAAGCTTGCCCATGTTGGCCGCGTAATACGGGCCGGACGGGCAAAGGATGATCATGAAGCGGTAATGCTTGGCGGGCAGCACGCTGAAGGACACCTCGTCCGAGATGATGAACGGGCGGATGTAGAGCGATGTGAACGGCTTTTCGGGCACCCAGTCGAGGTCGTTGACGACCGTGGCCTTGATGGCGCGCACAAAAAGCTCCTCATCCATCTGCGGGATGCACATACGCTCGTTGGTGCGGTTGAGGCGCTTTGCGTTCATATACGGGCGGAAGAGCTGCACATGGCCCTCCGCGGTTTTATAAGCCTTCAAGCCCTCGAACATCATCTGCGCGTAATGCAGCACGCAGGAGGCCGGGTCGATTTGGATGTTGGCATAGGGGACGATGCGCCCGTCATGCCAGCCCTGCCCTTCGTCATAATCCATAACGAACATGTGGTCCGAGAAGTTTGCCCCGAAGACGAGATTGTCCTGATCGGGCTTCTGTTTGGGTTGCTGGGTCCTTGTTACCGGAAATTCGTCGTACATGTTTTTCCACCTCTTGTTTATAGCTTAATTTTTATTGATATCATAGAGTTCCGCCCGCCTGTCCCGGAACACCGGAATGGTGGAGCGGGTTTCTTCAAGTACGCCAAGGTCGGCCTGCGCCGCAATGATGCACTCTCCCTCCGCCGCCGCGGCGAGCGCGTTCCCCCATGGGTCTATGACGGCGCTGTGGCCACCGAAGCGCGTGCCGTAGGCTTCCCCGCAGGAATTGCACAGCGCCACGAACATCTGGTTCTCAATGGCCCGCGCCCGCGCGAGCGTTTCAAGATGCGCGATGCGCTTATCCGGCCACTGGGACACGACGAAGAGCACATCCAGGCCTTGGAGCGCTAACGTGCGGATGAGCTCCGGAAAGCGCAAATCGTAGCAGATGATGACCGCGCAGCTTACGCCGTCGAGCGCGAAGCGCGAAAGCCGGTTGCCCTTGCTGTACGCCTCGTCCTCGCCCATAGGAGAGAACAGGTGTGTTTTATCGTAGCTGGCGACGCATGTGCCTGCACGATTAAACACATAGCACGTGTTGTAAAGCCCGCCTTCTTTCCGGTTTGTGACGCTGCCCGCCACGATGTTCACTTTAAGCTGGCGCGCGAGCGCGCCGAAAGTCGCCGTGGTACGCCTGCCGTCCTCATCCCCAAGGGCGGGGTCGAGTTTTCCCGGCGCAAAGCCCGTGTTCCACGTTTCGGGCAGCACGACTACATCGGGCGCCTGTTCCCGCACGGCGCTGCGGACAAGCGCTTCGGCCGAGGCAAAGTTCTCATCGACCTTTCCGGGCAGCATGTTCATCTGTACGCAGGCAATTTTCATGCGCCGCTCCTCCTGTCAGCCCTCATACTCCCGCCCCAGCGCGAGCGCGCGGCGGTTCAAATCGGTCAGATCCGCTTTCTTGGCGGGCACGGTCTTTTTGAGCGCGGCCTCAATGAGTTCCCGGGACGCGCCCATGCACTCCTTGAAGAACTTGCCCATCAAAACCATGTTGGAAAATCCTTCGAGTTCAGCCTCAGCCGCAAGCTGCGTCGCCGGGACGGCGAAGGCGCGTATGTCCGCACGCGCGGGAGTTTCGGCGATGAGCGTGGAATCGTAGAGGATCACGCCGCCGGGCCGCACGCTGTTTTGGTATTTCTGAAAGCTGGGCAGGTTCATGGCGACGAGGCAGTCCGGCTCCGCCACGATGGGCGAGCCCACGGGCGTGTCGCTCAAAATGACGCTGCAGTTGGCCGTGCCGCCGCGCATTTCCGGCCCGTAGGAGGGCAGCCAGCTTACCTCGCGCCCCTCAATCATGCCCATGTAGGCGATGAACTTGCCCGCAAAGAGCACGCCCTGTCCGCCAAAGCCCGCGATCAAAAGATGCATGGTATTCATACTCATGCCTCCTTCCCGCTGCGGTCCTTGTAAACGCCCAGCGGATAATAGGGGATCATGCGCTCGTCAATCCACTTGAGGGCGTTTTGCGGCGTCATGCCCCAGTTGGTCGGGCAAGAGGAAATCACTTCGACCAGCGAGAAGCCCTTCCCCTCGATTTGGTTGCGGAAAGCCTTCGTGATGGCTTTGCCGGCGGCGCGCACGTTCTTTACGTTGTTGACCGTGACGCGCGCGAGGTACTCGGGGCCTTCCAACTGCGAGAGCATCTCGCACACCCTGACCGGGTAGCCCGTGAGCGTGACGTCGCGCCCGTAAGGCGTGGTCTGCGTGACCTGGCCCGGCAGGGTCGTGGGCGCCATCTGGCCGCCCGTCATGCCGTATATGGCGTTGTTAATGAAAAT
>JAEWMV010000051.1 GCA_023393045.1 Bacillota bacterium
CATATGCGAAAACGGCATACTCTACGATGTGGATGTTGAAAACGGGCAGAAGACGGGCTTCTTCCTCGACCAGAAGTTCAACAGGCGCGCCGTGGCGCGCATCGCGAAGGACAGAACCGTGCTCGACTGCTTCACGCACACGGGCAGCTTCGCTCTCAACACCGCGCAGGGCGGGGCGAGGCATGTGATGGCCGTGGACGTTTCCGAGACCGCATTGGATGCGGCACGCGCCAACGCGAAGCTCAACGACATGCAGGACAGGCTCGATTTTCTCCGCGCGGACGTGTTCGACCTGCTCGCGGAGCTGGAGGCGTCGAAAAAATCCCCTTACGATTTTATTATACTCGACCCGCCTGCCTTCACCAAGAGCCGCAAAACCGTGTCCGGCGCAACGCAGGGCTATCATGAAATCAACGCGCGCGCGATGAAGCTTTTGCCGCGCGGCGGATATCTCGCCACATGCTCCTGCTCGCATTTCATGGAAAGCAGGCTCTTTGAGGAGATGCTGCGGGACGCTTCGCGCGAGGCTAACGTGCAGTTGCGCCAGATCGAGGCGCGCCAGCAGGGGCCGGATCATCCCATATTGTGGAACGTGCCGGAGACCGACTACCTCAAATTTTATCTGTTCCAGGTCGTCTAGTCATAAAATATGTATATTTTTGGAAGAAATCGTATTGCAATGTCACCTTTATTACACCAATGCAGGGAAATGATAGTTTTCCTGCATTTTTGATGTCATTGTCCGACTTTCATGTAATTTTACAAAATCCGACCAAAAAATGACAATCAAAACCGTATACAGTCCGTTTTATCCACGTTATCCACATGGTTATCCACAATTGGGGCATTTTTTAGGGGCGCATATGTGAATAAAGCATGAACCCCGTGCATACGGGGTTCATGAATGAGCGTATAAAATTGTTCTAAATGTATAAACTGTAAATTTTTAAATAGATTTATCATATCGCAATTGAAGCGGAGTGCAGCGGATGCTGCAGCCGTTTCAAAATGCGCCCTCAAACCGCATTTTCAATTTCCTGGCGGCGGGAGCGCTCCCGCGCGTCCTCCATGATGAGCTTGTCGGCCACGAGCGCGATGAATTCGCCGTTTGTGGGCTTGTCGTTCTTCGAATAGATGTTGTAGCCGAAGAGCTGGTTGATGTTTTCGATCTTCCCGCGTGTCCACGCAACCTCGATGGAGTGGCGTATCGCGCGCTCGACCTTGGAGGCGGAGGTGGAGAAGCGCTTGGCGATGCCGGGGTAAAGCTCCTTGGTGATGCGGTTGATGAGCTCCGGCTGGAAGTAGACCATGCGGATCGCCTCGCGCAGGTAGTGGTAGCCCTTGATGTGCGCCGGGATGCCGATCACGAGGAACACCGAGGTGATCTTTTCATCCAGCGAGCGGGGCTGCGCCGCGCTCATGATGTACTGGGAGCGGCCGACGTAGGAATTGTCCATCATATCGAGCATGCGCTTGAACACCGCCTCGGGGTCGGCGGGCTTGACCATGTAGTATTTCGCGCCGAGGGTGCAGGCCTGCCTGACCATATCCTCCTGGCGCATGGCGCTGACCACCATTACCGCGGGCGGATTGTCCACAAGGCCCGCGCCGATGCGCTCGAGCAGCTCGAATCCGTCCGCGCGGGACATGATGAGCTCCGTGATGAGCACGTCGTAGCTGCCGTTGTGCATCGCCTCGAGCGCCGCCTGCCCGTCCGCTGCCGTGTCGAATTGGGCAACCTGCTCCTGCGCGGCAAAATAGTCCCGCATCGCGCTTTGGAACTGCGTATTGCCATCCGCCATAAGAACCCTGTATTTTGTCATTTGTGCCCTCCTCTTCCCCAATATATTGGGGTTTTTTGTCATCACCATAAGAATAACACCGCGTTTTCCGCAGCGTAAGGGAAGTAAAATAGCTTCTTTTGCCGCATTATGGCAGCGTTTGCGCGATAATTGTCCGCTCATGCGGAATTAAGCATGATTTCGTGTTGACAAAAGGCATGCCTTGGCGTCAAACTATTCATCGGGCGCATGATGCGGGGCGTTTTTTCCGCGCGTTTTTCATCGAAGCGGGAAGAGGCGTGGGCGTTGGACGCGCCGGAATCATCGACATCATGCGCAAGCCTGGCCGATGGAAGGGATTTTTGTCCGCGGCCGCGCACAAGGGGCAAAAGCCGCCGACGCCAAAGAGCATGCATAGGTCGGCATAATGCGGAGGGAATGGTATGGATTACACGTTTGAAAAAGGCGCCGCGGCGGATATCGACGCGGTGATGGCCAATATTCTGGATGTGCGCACAAACGGCGTTACGGACTGGGACGAGGAGTATCCCGCGCGCGAGCATATCGAGGAGGACGCGCGCGAGGGCGCGCTCTATGTGCTGCGCGCTTCGGACGCAAGCGTTGCCGGCAGCATCGTGATGTATATCGACGACGTGTCCTTTGAAGAAGACACCGCCGGGGCGGGCTGGTCGAAAGCGGAAAAGTCAGCCTCGCTCTTCCGCCTTTGCGTAAAAACAAAGCTTCAGGGGCAGGGCATCGGCGCGCGTATGGTGCAAAGCGCGATGGACGCCGCCCGGGCGGAGGGCTGCGACGCGGTGAGGCTGCTCGCCAGCGTTGAGAACGACACCGCCAACAGGCTCTATGAAAGGCTTGGTTTCACACGCAAGGGCCGCGTGTGCGTCTACGAGGGCTGGTTCAACGCCTACGAGAAGGCCCTGTGAAAAAAGCGGAACACGCCCGATATTCCCCGGGAAATCAAAGAAGCCCTCAGCAGGCTTCTTTTTTTCCGGGGAAATAAGCGTTTTTGGCAGGGACAGGCGGATTTATACCCCGCCGTTTCGCAGGGAGGAGCTGTCTATCCGGTCATATTTTGAAAGGAAATCCGCAAGCGTTTTTGCCATGAGGACAACGCCGCCGGGGGAATTGCTTTCGATGTTGAGGGGCATGAGCGGTTCGTGCAGGGACATGCGCAGCAGGAACCAGCCATCCCCCCGGGATGCGTCTGCGTCCGCGCGAAGCCCTTCGAAATTGTCCGGCGCGAGCGCGAGGCCGTCCGTTTTTTCCACGAAGCGCGCGAGGTCGCTGAGGATCGCTTTGCCGTAGGCGGCGAAGTCGTCGCCCGCGAGCGCCATGCGGTATTCGCGGCTTTCGGCGGGCTCGTCAAGCCCGTCGATCAAGCGGGAAAGCGATTCGCCGCGCCGCTTTGCGCGGGCGAGCTCGATGACGAGCTTCACCATCAGGTACGCCCCGTCGTCGAGGAAATAGTTCTCGGCGAGCGCGCCGTGGCCGGAGGTTTCCATCGCAAGCTGCGCGTCCTGCCCCGCGGCGTTCAAGCGTATCGCCTCGTCAATCACATTCTTATAGCCCCGCCTGAAGCGGCGGTGTACGCCGCCGCGCGCCGCGATGAAGCGCGCGAGCCCCGTGGAGGTGATGGAGTCGGTCACGATGGTCGTGCCCGGATGGTCGCGCAGCACGATGGCCGCGATCATGGCGATGAGGCGGTTGCGGTTCAGCGCCCGCCCGTCGGATAAAACCGCGCCCGCGCGGTCCACGTCCGTGTCGAATATGATGCCAAGGTCCGCTCCCGTTTCGCGCACGGCGCCCAGGATGGCCCCTATCGCGCGCTCGTCCTCGGGGTTGGGCGCATGGTTGGGGAAGCGGCCGTCCGGCTCGAGGTAGAGGCTGCCGCGCGTGTTGGCGCCGAGCGGTTCGAGCACCTTCGAGGCAAAGAAGCCGCCCGCGCCGTTGCCCGCGTCCACGATGATGTGAAGGCCCACAAGCGGCATGCCGCCAAGCCCTGCGCCCTCGATGATCCGCCGGCGCAGAAGCGCCGCGTATTCTTCCATAAAGTCCATCCGATGCGCTTGACCCGCGTGACCCGTCGGGTAATCGCCTTCGCCCGCGCGGCGGAGTATGTCCGCGATGTCCTTCTTATCGAGCCCGCCCGCGCGCATGAA
>JAEWMV010000089.1 GCA_023393045.1 Bacillota bacterium
GGTCGATGACCTCGCGGTAAAGCGCCGCGCTCCTGTTGCCGACGGTGCTGACCACCGCAGGCGTAACCGCCTTGGACGCCGAAACGGGGGTGATGGCCTCGCTCTCTGCCGTGGGCACGGCGCTTGCGAGCCCAGCGATACCCGAGGTTGCCATTTTGCTCAAATCATATGCCTGCGCGCTTGTAGTGCTTGTAGTGCTTGTAACTGAAACGGAAGAACCCGTGCCGCCGCCGAAGAGCGCGCCGCCAAGCGATGTGGCAAGCAGGCTCAGCGACTGGGAGCCGAACATACCGTTGCCGCCCGTGCCGGAAGAGGACATCATCAGGAGCATGAGCAGCATGTTCTCGGCGCTGAAGCTCTGCGACGAGGCGCTGCTCTCCTGCGCGCTTGCCGTGAGCGTATCCCCCGCGATGGTCTGCGCGAGCATGCTTGCAAACATTCCGTCGCCGGAAACATCGCTCTGCCGGGTTGCGCCGCTGCCGGCGGAAAGCGCGATGTATTGCGTCAGCGTTGCCGCGTCGATTGCCATGTGCGCTCTCCTTTCCCGTGCCCGGCGGCAATTTTCCGCCCGGTCAAAATTCTCTATGTTTCTATTATCGAAGCATTCCCCCCGGGACTTTAGCGGGCACCCCGATTTTATGCAATTTCATCCGGTTTCGACCTTTTTTATATATTGCCGCCCAATTTTCACATAAACCCCTAATTTATGCAATTCTTTACACGATACAATTTATAGTGTATCATGCTGCCAGAAACAGAGCGCTGCGGCGGTCCATCTGTAACCGGAACAGGCGCGTTACGGGACCCGGCGCAAACGCTTTCACGATTATACTTTGGGAGGTTTCAAGTACGTGAAAACTGTACTTATTGTTGACGACGCGGCGTTTATGCGTATTTCTATCAAGAATATGCTGACGAAAAACGGCTTCGAGGTGATCGGCGAGGCCGAAAACGGGCGCGTCGGCGTGCAGAAATACAAGGAGCTTAAGCCCGACATGGTCACCATGGACATCACCATGCCCGAGATGGACGGTCTGGAGAGCCTCAAGGAGATCCTGGCGTTCGACCCCGTCGCCAACGTGGTGATGATCACCGCGATGGGGCAGGAGAGCATGGTGCGCGAGGCGATCATATCCGGCGCGAAAGGCTTTATCGTAAAGCCTTTCAAGGAAAACACGATCGTCTCTGCGCTGAGCAACATACAGTGATTTCCACGCGCTTCATGGCGCCGCTTGCGTACGCGGAAACGGGCACACGCGCCTGCAATGCGAACGGCATGCGCCACAGAAGCGCTTTGCGCCATGGCATGAGAGTACGGGGCCCTATTTTGTGTTCCCGAGAGGGGTGTGGTGTTTGAGGTACGTTCCCGTCCGGTATCTGAAAGAGAAACAGGTGCTCGCCACCGACCTTTTCTACGACAACAGGCGCGTGGTCATACGAAGGGGCATCGCACTCACCCCGAATATGATAAAGCGCATCCGCCAGCTGGGTTTTCAGGGAGCGTATATTGAGGATGCACTCTCCGAAGGACTTGAGGTGGCGCCGCCCGTATCCGACGAACTGCGTTCCTCCACACAAAAGGCCATCCAGTCGCTGTTCGTGACCCTGGGCCATAACCACCAAGCCTCCGCGACCAGCGCGCTCAAGGGCCTGCGCCAGCTTGTGGACGAAACGATCGATCAGATTATGAAGAACAGGCACGTCATGGCGAACATGATAGACCTGCGCTCCTTTGACGATTACACATACGGCCACAGCGTGAACGTTTCTCTGCTCTCCTCCATCATAGGCGCCTCGATGGAGATGAACCGGAGCCAGCTTGTCGATCTCGCCCTCGGCGCGATGCTGCACGACATCGGCAAGGTCTTCATCGACAAGCAGCTGCTCAACAAGCGCGAGAAGCTCGAGCCCTGCGAATTCGAGGAAATCAAGCAGCATTCCCGCTACGGCTACGATTATTTGCTCACTAACGACACCATCCCGGAAAACTCGAAAATCGTCGCCCTGACGCACCATGAAAAATACGACGGCAGCGGCTACCCCGCGGGCCTTGCACGCCTCGACATCCCGCTTTTCGGGCGCATCGTGTGCATTGCGGACGTGTATGACGCGCTGACTTCGGACAGGCCTTACCGCAAGGCGCTGCTCCCCTCCGACGCGCTCGAGTACATCATGAGCGGCTACGGCAACATGTTCGACGCGGACGTGATAGACAGCTTCCTCAGGCGCATCGCCATCTACCCAGTGGGTACCTGCGTGCGGCTGAGCACGGGCGAAACCGCCATCGTCGTCGAGAACTTCCCCTCCATGGGCCGCCAGCCCAAGGTGCGCGTCATCGAGGACGGAAAGCCCACCGATAGGGAAATCGACCTCGCCCACGACCGCAACGCGCTCTGCGTGACCATCGTCGAAACGGTAAACCTATAAAAAGCAAACGCGCCTTTTCGCGGTTCATTGGAATGTACGCGGCCCTTCGTCCTTTCGGGCGCAGGGCCGTTTTTGCGTTTTGCACGTGGCATCGGTTTAAGGTTGTAGTTTCGGCTGACTTTATCGGTGGCTTTATGTTGTCAAACTTTTTCCATGCGTGCGCTTTCCCCGTCCCCGCATTATAATAAGATTGCCTATGCGCGCGAAAGGAGGGATGAAGTATGGCAAAGCGCGAACAACCCGAACCGGCGGGACGTGAAATCGAACTCGACGCGCGCCTGCCCGCCATGCTCCTTCCCTGGTACGCAAAAAACGCGCGCGACCTGCCCTGGCGCAGGGACAACGCGCCCTATCACGTGTGGATATCGGAAATCATGCTCCAGCAGACGAGGGCCGAGGTCGTGCGGGGCTATTATGCGCGCTTTATCGAGGCGGTGCCGACGATAGACGCGCTCGCCTCCCTCGACGGAGACGCGCTTTTAAAGCTTTGGGAGGGCCTTGGCTACTACAGCCGCGCGCGCAATCTGCAAAGCGCGGCGAAGCTGGTCGCGGACGAGTGCGGCGGACGTTTTCCCGACACTTATGCGGCGCTGTGCAAGCTGCCGGGTGTCGGCCCCTATACGGCGGGGGCGATCGCTTCCATTTGCTTTGACGCGCCCACGCCCGCCGTGGACGGGAACGCGCTTCGCATCACGGCGCGCATCGCAGGAATTTATGAGCCGATGGACACGCCCGCGATGCACAGGCGCGTGGCGCGCGCCCTCGCGGCAATCTATCCCCAAAAACGGCGCGGCGATTTCACGCAGAGCCTCATGGAACTCGGCGCGACGCTGTGCCTCCCCAACGGCGCCCCCAAATGCGAAGCCTGCCCCGTCGCCACTGTCTGCTATGCGCGTCAGAACAACGCGACTGCGGATTTGCCCGTCAGACGGGTGAAAAAAGGCAGACGGACGGAGCAGATCACGGTTCTCGCGCTCTCGTGCGGGGGTACCCTCGCCATACGCCGCCGGGCCGGGAGCGGATTGCTTGCCGGGTTGTGGGAATTGCCCAACGTGCAGGGGGAGCTCGACGCGCAGGGCGCGCTCGACCTTGCCGCGCGCTTTGGCGCAAAGCCCGTTTGCCTTGAAAAGGCCGTGCGGCGCACGCACGTCTTCACGCACATCCAATGGGATATGACCTGTTATAGCATAGAGTGCGCGGCGCGGCCGGAAGGCTTCGTCTGGGCGGACGGCGCGGCCCTTGCGGACAAATATGCGCTGCCCAGCGCGTTTTCCAAGCTGCTGTAGCGGCACGGAGGCGATCCGGACGCTCCGGCTCAGCCCCGCGCGGTTAAGCATGCGTTAAATTGATGTAAAATTACTTGACTATACAACTTATTTATTGAACCTCCAATCATTTTACAGTATGATAAGCCTATAAAATGGTTGGGGGGACAACATGCCGGGTACGGTGAGGGACATTACGAAAATCGGCCGCACGGTGCGCCGCTACGCGGATCAGGCGATCAGCATGCACGGCATAAGCTACGCCGAGTACGAATGCCTGCATTACATCAGGCACAATCCGGGCGCGAATCAGGAAAGCCTGTGCAGCTGGCTCAACATCGACAAGGCGGCCGTGACGCGCATGGTGGAAAAGCTCGAGAAGAAAGGTTACCTCAGGCGCGAGACGGGCGGGCGCGACAAGCGCATGAAGCTCCTTTACGTGACGGAGAAGGACGGCGAAATCAAGCAGATCACCGAGGCCGCGGAATACCGCTTTTACAATTGGCTCATCGGCGATCTCGATCCGGAAGAGCTTGCCACGTTTTTCAAAGTGCTCCGCCAGATCTATGAAAAATCAAAGGACGCGGGCAAGCGGGGCTTCAATAACGTCGAAGCCTGAATCGAACGCGCATCCCCCGCGCGGAGGTCGGGTTCGCGGCAGCATAAACGAGGAGATTTTATCCTGTGGAAGATTTGGTCCGTAAACCAAAGCCGGATGCAAAGGCCAAAAGCGTCATCGCGGTGGTGGTCATGTTCGGCATCATCAGCTGTTTTGGAGACGTGATCTACGAGGGCGGCAGGAGCGCCAACGGCCAGTATTTCAATCTGCTCTCCATCAGCGCGACGAAGGTGGGCATCATCTACGGCATCGGCGAATTCCTGGGCTATGCCCTGCGGCTTTTATCCGGCCGCATCTCCGACAAAACGGGCAAGCACTGGCTGCTCATCTTCATCGGCTACGGCATGCTGTGTGTGGTGCCCATGATGGGGCTTACCACCGACTGGTCCATATTGTGCGCGCTGGTGCTTCTGGAGCGCATCGGCAAGGCGCTGCGCAACCCGCCCAAGGACACCATACTCTCCCAGGTAGCGGAAAACCATGTGGGCACGGGTTTCGTGTTCGGCCTGCAGGAAGCGCTCGACCAGCTCGGCGCGTTTTCGGGGCCGCTGGTGTTCACGCTCGTTTTCCTGCTCACGGGCAGGGAGGACGCACGGGCGTATCAGCTCGGCTACAGGATTTTGATCTTTGCCTTCGCGCTCGTGATGGGCTCCGTGTTCGTCGCCTACCGCCGCGTTTCCAAATTCAACCTTACCCGCGAAGGAGAGGCCATAGAGCGCGGCGCGGATAAGCTCACAAGCGTGTTCTGGATCTATTGCGCCTTCGCGTTCCTCTCCACGTTCGGCTTCGTCGCCTACAGCATCATCGGCTTCCACCTCAAGGACAAGGGCGTCATGCCCGATTCCCAAATCACGCTCATGTACTCCATCGCCATGATCGTGGACGCCGTGATGGCCATGGTCATAGGCCGCATCTACGACGTGATCAAGAAAAAGCGCAACAACAAGAAGGCGGGTCTTCTTTCGCTGATATTCATACCGTTTGCGACGGTGGCGCTCCCCTTCCTTGCGCTGAGCGAGGATAGCTGGCTCGTCGTCGCAGGGTTCGTGATGTATGGCATCATCATGGGCGCGCACGAGACCATCATGCGCTCCGCCATCGCCGATATCACCTCCTTCAAAAAGCGCGGCACGGCGTATGGCATATTCAACTGCGCCTACGGCCTCGCGTTCCTCGCGGGCAGCAGCCTGATGGGCTGGATGTACGACCACGTCAGCATCGCCGCGATCGGCATGCTGGTCATAGTCATCGAGGCGCTCGCGCTCGCCGTGTTCTTCTTCATGAAAAGGGGCGTCAATCGGGAAGATGCGCCGGTTTTCCCGCAGGTGTAAGGCCTAGTTCTTCGGGAATATTCGGTTTAATACGATATTAGGAAGCGCCGGGACGTATCGCCCGGCGCTTTTGCGTTATGATGCCGCTGGTTTATTCCTCAATATAGCTCGCCTTGCCCGCGATCTCCTCAATTGTGACGCGATAGACCCGCACGTGCCCGTTGGGCTTTTCCGCGCAATGCTTATTGCCCGCGTTCGAGGGCGCGAAATTCATGCTCAGCGCCATGAGCGCGCGCACCTTCTCCTCGCTCTCGTCCGGCACAAGCTCGGCCCTGCCGTACGCCCCCGCGCTCTTGTAGCGCATGGAACGCCTCTCCTCAAGGGCCTGCGCAACGCTCACCGCGCTCACGTACACGCGGGGATTCTTTTCGAGGAAATCGATTTTCCTTCCCCCGCGCGCGCAGTGGAAATACAGCTTGCCTTCCATCACAACGGCGTTGAGCGGCACGCAGTACGGCTCGTCCCCATCCGCCAGGCACAGCGTCACAAACAGCGCGCTGTCTAGCACCTCAAGCGCCCACTGCGCGTCCCGTTCCTTCTCGGGGTGGTTGTTCAGTTTCCCCATCTCATTGCCTCCGTACATTTCACTTTATGGTTATCATAGCACATGCGCGCCGTCCGGGCATAGCCCCGCCGCCGTTGGCAACGCTTTGTTTTTATGCTAGAATGAAACTATCAGACCATGCGGGAGGATATGCGGACGGATGCCGCGCCTGTCCCGGTTTGCACAAGCATGATCGCATAGGCGGCGTACAGGAACGGAGGGCCACATGGAAAAGAACGATATCTTCAACAGGAAGCCCGAGGAGTGCAACTACTCGTTTTTCAGCCATAAGGAGTGCGAGTTCTTCCCCTGCCACGAAACGGCGCATCCGGAGGATTTCAACTGCCTGTTCTGCTACTGCCCGCTCTACGCGCTGGGCGAAAAATGCGGCGGCAATTTCACTTACACCGAAAAGGGAATCAAGGACTGCAGCAAATGCCTGGTGCCGCACACGCGCAAGAGCTATTCCTACATCATAAGCAAATTTCCGGAGCTTGCCGAACTTGCGAGGAAAAAAGAAGAAAAATAACTTTGACATATAGGAAAATGGGGCGCGTCGCGCCCCATTTTCCTGAAGGTGTTTATGAACTCACTGCTTGTGGCAGTGCGGTTCGCCTGGACAGCCGCTGCAGCAATCGCAGCCCACGGACTTGCCGCTTTGTTTCTTCCTGATCAGGTGCACGATGACGATCGCCACAACGGCGAGCAGCAGTGCCCCCAGGAGTATTGTTGAGTAATTGTCGACGATGAACTGAAGCATAACAATCCTCCTCTCCTATTCATCTTAACCGGCGTTATAGCCCTAAACCTTCGGCCGCGCCGCGGGAGAGCTTGGCGCTTCCCCTTTGCGGCCTGAAGAGCAGATAGAGGAATCCGGCGAGCACCACGAGCGCCGCCGCCGTGCCGAACGTGAAGCCGTTGCCCGTGAAGAGCGCGCCGAACTGATAGACGCACAGCGCCACCGCATAGGCAAAGATGGTTTGATAGCCGATGGCAAACCACGTCCACTTCGGGCTGTTCATTTCGCGCTTGATCGCGCCGATGGCGGCGAAGCAGGGCGCGCACAGCAGGTTGAACACGAGGAACGAGTACGCGGTGAGCGGCGTGAAGCTCGAGGAGAGCGTGCCCCAGATTTCCGCGCCGTCCTCGGCGACCTCGGCAAAGCCGTAGAGCACGCCGAACGTGCCGACCACGTTTTCCTTCGCGACAAGGCCCGTGATGGTCGCGACCGTGGCCCTCCACTCGCCCCAGCCAAGCGGCGAGAAGATGGGCGCCAGCGCGGTGCCGAGCACGGAGAGGAACCCGTCGCTCAAATCCTCCACCATCATGAACTTGCCCTCCACGATGCCAAAGCGCGAGGTAAACCATACGAAGATGGTCGAGAGCAGTATGATGGTGCCCGCCTTCTTGATGAAGGACCAGCCGCGCTCCCACATGCTGCGCAGCACATTCACGAACGTGGGCCAGTGGTAGGCGGGCAGCTCCATCACGAAGGGAGCGGGATCGCCCGCGAACATGCGCGTTTTCTTGAGGATGATGCCGGAGCACACGATGGCGGCCATGCCAAGGAAATACGCGCTGGGCGCGACCCACCACGCGCCGTTGAAGAGCGCGCCCGCGATGAGGGCGATGATGGGCAGCTTCGCGCCGCAGGGGATGAAGGTCGTGGTCATGATGGTCATCCTGCGGTCGCGCTCGTTCTCAATGGTGCGCGAGGCCATGACGCCCGGCACGCCGCAGCCCGTGCCAATGAGCACCGGGATGAACGATTTGCCCGAAAGGCCGAACTTGCGGAAAATCCTGTCCATGATGAACGCGATGCGCGCCATATAGCCGCACGCTTCAAGGAACGCCAGGAAAGCGAAGAGCACGAGCATCTGCGGCACGAAGCCCAGCACGGCGCCCACGCCCGCGACGATGCCGTCCACGATCAGCTCGCTAAGCCACGTCGCCACGTTCGCACTCTCCAGCGCGTCGCCTACGAGCACCGGGATGCCGGGCACCCACGCGCCGTACTCCGCGGGATCGGGCTCTTCCACCGTGAGCGCCGCCTCGTACGCGGCGTAGTCCACGGCGATTTCCTCCTCCACATTGCCTTCGTCGTCAAGAAGATAAGCCGTTGTGGTCAGCTCTGTGGCGTTTTCGGCTTCCAGTCCGGCTTCGGCCGCGGCCTCGTCAAACGCTTCCATGATGATGCCGGCGCGGTCGAACTCGCCCGCGGCCTCCTCGTAGGGCGCAGAGCCTATGCCGAGGAAGTGCCAACCATCGCCAAAGAGGCTGTCGTTGGTCCAATCCGTTACCCACGCGCCAACGCTGGTTACCGAAACGAAGTAGACGACGATCATGACAACGGCGAATATGGGCAGCGCCAGCCACCTGTTGGTGACGACGCGGTCGATTTTATCCGAAGCGGAAAGCTTGCCGCGGTGCTTCTTCTTGATGCACGCGTCGATGATGGAAGCGATGTACTCATAGCGCTCGTTGGTGATGATGCTCTCCGCATCATCTTCCATCTCCTGCTCGCAGCGCACGATATCCTCCTCGATATGCGCGCGAAGCTCGGGGGAGAGCTTGAGCTGCTCATGCACCTTCGCGTCGCGCTCGAAGAGCTTCACGGCGAACCAGCGCTGCCTGCTCTCCTCGAACATGCCCTGCGTCGCCTCCTCGATGTGCGCGAGCGCGTGTTCCACGCTGCCCGAGAAAACGTGCCGCGGAACCATCTTCTCTCCCGCCCGGGCGAGCGCGACGGCTTTTTGCGCAGCCTCCTCGACCTGCGTCCCCTTGAGGGCGGAAATGCCCACGACCGGGCAGCCCAGCTCCTTGGCGAGGGCGTCAAAATCGATCTTGTCCCCGCTCTTTTGCACCTCGTCCATCATGTTGACGGCCACGACCATGGGTATGCCAAGCTCGGCGAGCTGCGTGGTCAGGTACAGATTGCGCTCGAGGTTTGTGCCGTCGATGATATTGATGATGGCTTCGGGCTTTTCATTGATAAGATAATCGCGGGCGACCACCTCCTCAAGCGTGTAGGGCGAGAGGGAATAGATACCCGGCAGGTCGGTGATGATGACCTCCTTATTGCCCTTGAGTCTGCCCTCTTTCTTTTCAACCGTAACGCCCGGCCAGTTGCCCACGAACTGATTGGCGCCCGTGAGCGCGTTGAAAAGCGTCGTTTTTCCGCTGTTGGGATTGCCCGCAAGCGCGATTCTGTTTGGCATGCTGCCTCACTCCTTCCTGATAATACCGCAATAAAGTTAGTTTAATCTAACCCGCGTTCCCAATAAAGCGGGGGATGGCTCGCGCGTCCCCCGCGTCAAAGCACCGCTATGTTCTCGAGGTCGGCTTTACGAAGCGAAAGTTCGTATCCGCGCACCGTGACCTCAACGGGATCCCCCAGCGGGGCGACCTTGCGCACATAAATTTCCGTGCCGCGCGTGATGCCCATGTCCATAATCCTGCGTTTGACGGCGCCCGCGCCGCCCACGGCCGCAACCGTGACGGTTTCGCCGCAATTGACCTCCCTAAGATTGCGCATATGACAAGCTCCTTTCCTCAGCCTTTATACCATAATATGTTTTGCCATCTCGCGGCTTACGGCGACGCGCGCGTCCTTTACGGAAACGATCACATTGCCCGCCATCTCGCACACAACGGTGATCGCGCCGCCCTCCACGAAGCCAAGGCTTTCGAGGAAACGCCTCGTTTCCGGCTTGCCGCCGATGCGCTTGATCAGGTTTCTTTCACCCGTCTTTGCCAATGTCAGGGGCACCACAATCCCTCCCTTCGGCGGACGCCGCCCGCGCCCATGCCGCCGATAATAAGTTAGACTTATCTAACCAATAATAAGTTAGCACTAACTAACTGTTTTGTCAATGCTCCGGCGCAAAAACTTCGCGCCAATTGCGAAAAAAGCGCGCGTATGCTATGCTGTTAAAAAGGAGTTGATACCGATGAGGATACAGGAATCCGCGGAAATGTATCTTGAAACCATATTGGTTTTGAGCCACAGGTATCCTAGGGTAAGATCGATTGACGTCGTGGGCGAGCTTGAATTCAAAAAATCGAGCGTGAGCGTGGCGATGAAGAAACTGCGCGAAAACGGCTATATCGAGATGGACGAGGAAGGGCTCATCACGCTCACCGCAAAGGGGCGCGATATCGCCGAGACCATGTTCGAGCGGCACACCTTCCTTTCCGACTGGCTCATCAGCCTTGGCGTGACGAAGGAAATCGCCGTCGAGGACGCCTGCCGTATGGAGCATGTCATCAGCCCGGAGAGCTTCGCCGCCCTCAAGAAGCACGTCGAGACCATAGACAAGTAAAAAGCGATAAAATGTATACAAAAGCATAACGCCCCGGCGGCAAAAGCCGGAAGGGGGCGCTTTGAGCATACGCTCAAGTCGCCGCGCCTTCCGGCCGTATGATCAATTCCGGCGTCCTTTGGGATATCGGCGGTCTCCTGCAACTTTCCCTGTATAGTGCCGGCGGGTTCGGGAAGCGCGAATATGCCTTATTGTGCGCATCGCCGGAGGGGGGCAATGGAATTCACATCCCGCGCATGGGCGCGTAGCGCCGGCTGTGCGCTCATGCGCAAGCGGCGTTATGAATTCTTGTTACGCTATATAATTATGCCGGTCGGGGACAAGGGGTGCATGGACGGCGCGATTCGTTTATTTATCGCCTGTCCATTGCGAACTTGCGTGGAGAGCGCTCTGTTCATATGGTATAATATTTTTGCCCCGATATTGGGGCGAACCAGCACGGAATCGATATTGAACAGCTGAGGTCAATGCTATGAAAAAATACAAAGCAGCGGCAATACTTATGATCATACATGGCGGGTTCATGGAAATCGGCGGTTGTTTGGCTATGGCGCCCGTTTTGTTGTTGAACAATGCCGACATCGATATTAAAAGTTACTTTTCATTCATTGTGCCGTATCTGCAGGAGAATCTGTATCTGATGCTGGCGATGGGCGGCATATTCGGAGCCAAGCGCGTAATCGGAGCGGTGGGCTTGCTAAAAAACAAAATGTGGGGGCTTGCCCTATCGCTGATCAACTGTGTGATTACCATGGCGCTGATGATATTTATGCTGCCGGCCGGGATTATGGACGGCATATTGGCCTGCGCGGCCCTCGTCCTCATGCTGACGCAATACTTTGGGAATAAGCCAATTACAAGCTAACGGAATATGGTGCTATAATATTGCTCAATCATCCCCCGCATCAACCTCCGGCTTTGTGCGCTCAATGCCGACGGCGGTGAGCTCGCCGCCCGCAATAGCCAACTCTCCTGCCGCGATTGCGTCGCTTTGAGGGTCGGGGTATTTTGTCTGTTTGACCATCAGTCTCCCGTTATCAAGATAGAGCGCGTAATCGTAATACATGCGGTCACTGAGGTCATAGCTGTTTCCCGTCGCATAATCGCAGACGATGATGCGCTCGTCAATGATGCCCGAACCGAGGCTGACCGTCGCGCAGAATTCGGGCAGCCCGTCGCCGGTGAGGTCGGCAAGGTATACGTTCCAGACGGGCATCCCGCTAAAGAGCGTTTTTTCGCCGTCCGAATCGACTGCCTTTACTTCGTACGGGGTCCATTGGAACACGGTGCCCGGATATTCCGGCAATTCCAATTCCAGGCTGCCGTTCCATGGCATTTGCTCGTCAAGGTAATAATCCAGCCATTTACGCGGCTCGTATGGCGAGGGATCCGGCGCGTATACATACCGCGCTCCCTCCTTCGCAAACAGCGGAACCGCCGCCGATTGGAAGATCAGCGTGTTGTCGTCGGCAACCGTAAACCGCGCGATCACATCGCCGTTTTTAACGCCGAAAGCACTTTCCGATTCTTGCGTTTCAATGCTCGCGTAAATCAGCAATTCGCCGTCTGTAAAGGCGTAAGTGCACTTTGGCGGCAGATAGCTGCTGATCGGTGGCTGTGAAAGCCACGCGGTACCGTCGCCATGCAGAGTGACGGAGGACATGCGTTCGAGCTTCTGCCTATCGGTCGGGTTTTCTAAAGAGTATGTCCGCGTGGAAGCGAATAAAGACGCCCCTCCATAAAAAACATGGATGATATCAGCGCCAAGACCATGATAACCGCCGCCGTCCTCGTCTTGGTACAGCGGTTGGATATCAAGCCTGATGATTCCCCCGCCGTTGTCGGTTAGTCCGTTCATGTTGTAGAACACGCAGGGCTGATTGTCGCCGGGAACATCATTCTCCGCCAAGCTAATTATATACATATCCGGATTATCGTGCGTGAGGCTGCGGATATGCTCCTGCGGAAGATATTTGAGCGCGTCCAAATAATCCCTTAAGTCATATTGGCTTTGCGGCGGCGCTTGTCTTTGAGGTTCGGTAACCCAGAAGTTGCGCGCATCCCTAAAAATACGCAGCTGACAGGCAAAGTACGGATTCCCGCCGATTGTGTTTTTTGAAACAAACATTGAAATGGTTGCTGATTCTTCCATCCAGTCAAAGTTATCCGAAACATGCAATTGAAAATTGGCAACCGACACAATAACGCGGTCATCCTTCGCGCCGGTCACCTCCACGATATGGCGGATCACTGCATCGGTCTGTAAATCCGAAAGATTGATACCCTGCATGGAGAGGTTTCTGTCAATTGCCCTGTTCAGTGCAAAGCCAATGCTTAATACGGCCGCCAGCGCCACAGACACAACGACAATGATACGCGACGGTTTTTTGAAATTCAGCACGTTCTTAATTCGTTCCTTTATGCCACCCTCGCCAAATGCAAGAGGCGTGCCGCCAATGTAGCGCCGCTGTGTCGCCAGAGATAACAGCGACAGCGAATAATCCTTTTCTATTTCGCCGCCTGTTTCTTTTAACACGCGCTCGTCGCAGGACATCTCCATATCAACGCCCATCAGCAGAAAAGCCGCCCATGCCAACGGGTTAAACCAATGCAGGCAAAGAATAAAATACGCCGCAAATTTGACAATATGGTCATGCCGCTTAATATGCGTCTGCTCGTGCAGGATGATATAGCTTTTTTCTTTTTCAGAGAGCCCCACGGGCAGATAAATCCGCGGATCTAAAATCCCCAATACAAAGGGCGATTTTATGTTTTCCGCTTCATAAATATTTGCCTCGATGTGGACCGCTCCCCGCATCTTGCGTTTGAGGACAACAAATGACGCCGCCGCGTAAACAACCATTGCGGCAACGCCGGTAAGCCAGACAAACGCGCCGATTGTCGTCCATATCTGCAACGGATTTACGCTTGCGGCCGGCGTTGCGGCGGGAAGCAACCCGCTGACAGCGTTGTTCACAAAGGGGATGCCGCTGTCAATGCGCGGCACGGGTTGAAGGGTGATATCCATTGGTATCGTCTGCGCCTTAAAGGGGATCAAGCTGAAAACGCCCTCGATGGAAAACGGAAACACAAGCCGAAATCCCGCCACCGCCCACAGGCAGTAAGAGATTATCTTCGGCGCTTTTTTCAAGGGAAAGCGCGCAAGGCATATTGCTGCGATGACAAATGCCCCCGTCAAGCTCATGTTCAGGATTGTGAGGAACAGTTTATCCATTATTGCCGCCCCCCCTCGTGTTCCTCTATCAGGCGCTTTAATTCCGCCGCCTGTTCCGGCGTCAGTTGCCTGCCGCCGAAAAACGAAGCGATGAACTTCGGCAACGATCCGCCGAACGTATCTTCCACATAACGGCGGCTTTGACGGGCTATTTGTTCTTCACGGGTAAGCATTACCGACACATTCGCATTTTCGTTTTTGAATACGCCCTTGTCGCAGAGTTTTTTTAGCACCGTGTAAGTCGTTGACTTTTTCCAATCCATTTCACGTTCCGCCAGCGCCACCAGATCCGGCGAGGTCAAGGGCGCATTGCGCCAAATCAAAGCCGCAAGCTTTTCTTCCGCTTCGGTAAGAGTTATGCTTTTTGACATAGGGCGCCCTCCAAACTAAACGTGTTAGACCAACATTAGTCTAACACGTTTAGACCGCATTGCCAATACC
>JAEWMV010000052.1 GCA_023393045.1 Bacillota bacterium
GATACTATCCGCCCGCGGCTTTGAGCAGCTCCGCGGGGTTGGGCGCGCTTTGTCCCTGCTGCCCCGGCTGTGCCTGCGGCGCTTTTTGCTTCATGAGGTCGAGCGCCTGCTGTTTGCCTTCGAACATCATGAGTTCAAGCCCTACGTCGGGGGAGAGCATGCCGTAGCGCACGAGACCCAGCACGGTTTCGTTGTGCGCGGCCACGGTGAATCGGTTCTCGCGCTGCGCCTTGACGGTGACGGCAAATTCGATGGGCAGGCGGTTGTTGAGGGAGGTGAGGGTGAACATGTCCTCCCCCGTGAAGTGGGTCAATTCGCCCTCGCGCGTCTTAATTGTGCGGGGGAAGGCGCAGAATTCGCGCTCCACTTCAATTTCCATGCGCACCGCCTCCTCGAACGCGCCGTGGACGACGCGCGCGGCCATGCGCGTGCGCTTGCCGGAAGCTTCCTGCAGCGCGGCGATGGCGGCGGCCGCGGTCACGCCGCCGTAGGTCTCCCCGCGGGAAAAGTCCGTCGCGCCGGATTCCTCCTTGATGCCGTTACGTATGGCGCGCGCGAAGTTCGCCACGTACGAGGGCAGGGGCGGGGTGGGGAACCACGTCACGCCGCCGAGACTGTCCCCCTTGTGCACCTCCTTGGACCAATCCCGAAGGTCGTCCGCGTCAAAGCCGGAGGCGCCGGTGATGAGCAGCTTGTTGTGGCTTGCCATGAGCGCGTTTTTGAGAATGATTTGGTCGAGCTTGTCCGCATACCGCTGCTGCGTTTCAAACATGTCCGCAAAGCCGTAGCCCAGCGCGGTGCCCTTCCTTGTGAAAAGGGGCGTCACCACGAAGGGATAGCGCCCGTGGGCGAAATAGCCTTCCGGCTTGAGCGCGCGGCTGTCCTCAAGCAGTATGCCGCCCGCAAGCTTTGCCATGTGTACGCAAAAGCCCCGCGTTTCGGGGTCGTACTCGCGCTCCCAGCACTCGAGCAGCAAAATCTCCTCGCCGTACCCGCGATTGACGTAACCGTCCCGCCGCGGCACCACCGTCACGGGGTCGGAAGACATTTCCCTGTACTTTTCGGGATAATGCGCCTTGAACCACTCGGCGGGGTAGGGGGCGAGCTTAAAGACGGCGCGGGAATCCTGAACGTCCGCGCACAGCGGGTCAAAAAGCACGTTGTGCGCGTCCGCGTGGCGGATGAATGCCGCGCCCAGGCCGTTGTTCTCACTTTCGTCATAGCCCGTTTCCATCACCATGTAGCCGCCTACCAGCAGGTCGTGCAGCAGGGAGGCGTATTCCTTTTCAAAGCGTCCCCTGCGGTGGTTTTCGGCGATGAGCGCGGTGAGTGCCCCGGCGATGCCGTCGTTTTCCGGCGCGTCGGCCACGACGACCGCCTCCGGCAATTGGTCCATCAAATCGGCGCGTATGCTCTCGATGGTGGATTGTATCACGGGCGTCACGGGGCGCGGCTCGTTTTCATCCTTCACGGGCACGTCGCTCCAATGCTCGCCCCGGTAGAGGCGCTCGCACTTGTCGAGCCGCTCCCACTCGGCGGCGTAGGCGTTGCGGTACTCTTCAAAGAGCGCGTAGAGCCGCACCACGCGCGTCTGCTCGGTTTTGTTCATATAGATTCCTCCTTAATTAAATGGTCAATTGCCCATAAATCCCACCGTGCTTTGCCGCGCGGCCAGCGGGTCATATGCGTGCTTTTGCGCCTCCCTCGGCACCTCGGCACGGCGCGGGCGGGACATGAGGGCATAGCGCAGCGCTTCCGGCGCGTGGTCCTCGCCGTCCGCCGCATCCTCGCGGTCGTGCTGGGAGAAAACGAGCATGGGCAGTGTGCGGATGAGCTCCCGGCAATCGGAAAACACCTGCCAGAGCGGCAGGCCGTCCTCGGCTTGGGCGAGATAGCCGCGCACCTTCTGCCAGCCCGCCACGCGCGCATTGTCCGCCGGGGTCAAGGGCACGCCGGATTTGGCAAATAACTCCGCGATGCACTCCCCCTCGAAGCCGCCTTCCGCACGCAGTACCGCGCCGCGCTTCTGCCACATGTCCGGGCTTGCCACGGTGTAGGCGATGTGCTCGTTCGCTGAAAGCTCCCGCATCTTCTTTGCCACCTCGTCCGCGCGCATGGCGCGCACGTAAAGCTCGCGGTAGGTGAACACGCGCCCGTCCCCGTCCGCTGCGTGCCACAGCACGCAGCAGGGGTCGTTGTAGCCCCAGTCCATGGAGCGGAAGCGCTTCCACCACGCGGGGATTTCAAAGGGCGCAACCACATGCTTCTGCCGCGAGAATTCGGGGAAATACTGCCCCGCGTGCACGTCCCAGTCCCCGTCGAGATAGGCGCGGCGCAATTCCTCCGGCAATGTCTCAAGCGCGCGCACATAGTCCGGGTCGGCGGCAAGCAGGGCCTTATTGTCCCACACGCGCGCGGGGATAAAGCGGTAATCCGAGCTTCGCTCCCCGTTCTCGTACGCGCGGTCGATGAAAAGGCGCTTCACCCAGCCGTGGCCGACGTTGCCGGGGTTGCAGGTGTAGTACATACGCGGGCGGAACTCCCTTTTCACCGTGCGGTTGCAGGTGGTGAGGAAGCGCATCTGCTCCTCGGTGAAATGTGTGGCCTCCTCCAAGCCGATCACGTCGTATTCCTGCCCCTGGTATTGGTATACGTCGTTCTGGCTGTCGCAGTAGCCAAGGCGCAGCCGCGCGCCGTTGGGGAAGCGGAACACCCGCTCCGTAGCGTTGTAGGCGGCCGCGCCCGCAAGCTCGCGCAGCAGCGGAATCAGGTGGTTTTCGCGCAGCTCCGGCAGCGTGCGCCGCAGGAGCAACGCGTTTAATTCCGGCGTGGCGAGGCAAAGCAAAGTGAGCTTTCGCCGCATCGCCCAGCTTTTGCCGCCGCCGCGCGCCCCGCCATAGGCCGTGTGCCGCGCCGTAGAGGCGAAAAATTCCGCCTGCCGCGGGTTGGGCGCGCCGCGCAGCAAAAGCGCCCTTGCCATCTTTAAAACACCCCGTAGAGCCGCACGGAAAGGTCGCGCACTAAAAGCTTCCTGTGGCGGCCCACGGTGGACTTGTCGCACAGGAGCTTTTCCGCGATCTCCGCGTCGCTCATGTTGCGCGTATAGCGCATGTCGATGGCGGGGAAGTACGGGTCGTCCCGAATGCACCCCATGGCGACGGTGAGCTTCATGATCTCCCGCTCGTCCGCGGCGAGGCGGCCCCTTAACATGGCCATCTGCGCGGCGTGCACTTCCTCGGGCTCGAGGCGCATGCCGGGGCGCAGTATGCGAACCAATGACGAGGAATGGTTTCGCAGTGCCTCCACGCCCAGGTTCTCGAGTTCCGCAAGCTCCTCCTTCGCATCCTCGATGCGCGCGCGGATGAGCTTCATTTGATACAGGCGGCGTTCCGTGGCGGCGTAGGCGGCCTCGCACGCCTCCTCCCGGCTGACCACGTTGCTGTTGCGCCTGCGCGTGGGGCGCGTCTGCGGCAGCATCATCATGTTTTCGATGTTGTAATCCTTTCGCTTCATTTGTGCCCTCCTAAAACAGAACGTATGTTCGATTTTGTAAACGCATTATATAACGGGGCGGCATGGGGAGCAACGCCCAAAAACGGAAAAGCGGCACTTGAGTACCGCTTTTGGGATTGAAAATCCAATCTTGCATTTTTGGCGCAACTGAAAAGCTAAACTTTGATTTATCCTAAACCATACTGCGCCCTGAGCGCGTCGAGCGTGCCGTCCTCTTCCATTTCGGCGAGCATCATGTCCGCCACGCTTGCGATGGCCGATTCCTCCGCAAGGCAGGCCACCGCGTAGGAGAGCGCGCCCGCCCTTGTCGGGCTTATGCCGAAGGAATAGGCGGCGGCGTACTTTTCAGCAAGCAGGGAGGGCAGGGCGACAACGTCCACCTGCCCGGAGGAGAGCGCGTCGAGCAAATCGCCGTAGGCGGCGTAGGCGACGATGCTGTCCTTGGCGCTCAGCCCGTCGTCCGGATGCGCCTCGATGTATGAGAGGAGCGCGTTGTACGTCGCGCCGGAAGGGACGTATAAGTCCGTGTTGCTGGCGGACTGTATGCAGCCGATTTTTATGCCTTTTATCGCCTTGTTCTCCTCGCCGGGACGGGTGAGGAAGTATATGTCCTCCGCGCAGTAGGCGCGCGAGTAGGCAAAGCCGGAATATACGCCTCGGGGCATGAGGCAGATGGCGGCGTCTATGCTGCCGTCTGTGAGCTTGGCGGAAACATTCATGGGGTTCACCTCCACAAGCTCCACCGATTTTGCGGCGTTTTTATCTCCGCTTGCGCTCATGATGCGCGCGGCAAGGAGCTTGGCGAGCGCCACCTCGAAACCTTCCCCATTCTCGGCCAGCTTGGGCATATCCGTGCGCACGCCCACGCGCAGCACGCCGTTGTCCCAGATGGTTGCGATCTCCGCGCTGTTCATGAGCACGGGCTCCGCGCGCAGGGAATAGGCAAAAAGGACAAGCGCGAGCACCGCGCCCACGACGGTGAGCGCGCGCCGCGGCAGCTTGCCCGCTTCGCCTTTGAGCGTAAAATGCCATAGGCTGCGTCTGTTGTTTCCTCTCGGGCGCTTCAGGCCCCTGAACGATCTGACTTTCATTTTGAACCAAACATTGTTTTGTATTTTTCGCGGATAGATACTATCCGCCCCTATAATTTTCCGCCGCAACGGCCGTTTCTTTGATTGTCAATTATCAATTGTCAATTTCCCATTAACAGTATTATACCCGCGCCCGGCCGCGTTGACAATGCAACGCGTATTGGGATATACTAGATTGCTACAAACAAAGTGTAAACAATCAAGGAGATTTCGTATGCGCAACCTTACTTCCGACGCCCTGAGAGAGCTCTATTTGAAGTTTTTTGCCGAGCGCGGACACGCGATCATCCCCTCGGCTTCGCTGATACCGGAAAACGACCCCACGGTGCTTTTCACCACCGCGGGGATGCACCCCCTCGTGCCCTATCTGATGGGCGAAAAACACCCCGCGGGCAAACGCCTCGCGGACGTGCAGAAGTGCGTGCGCACCGCCGATATCGACGAGGTGGGCGATTCCTCGCATTGCACCTTCTTCGAGATGCTGGGCAACTGGTCGCTCGGGGATTATTTCAAGCGCGAGTCGATTGCGTGGAGCTGGGAGTTCCTCACGGACGAGAAGTGGCTTGGCATCCCTAAGGATAAGCTCTATTTTACCTGCTTCGCGGGCGATGAGGACGCCCCGCGCGACACGGTGGCGCAGGAGCGCTGGGTGGAGATGGGGGCGGATCCCTCGCATATCTTCTTTTTGGAAAAGAAGTACAACTGGTGGGGACCCGCGGGCATGACAGGCCCATGCGGCCCGGACACGGAGATTTTCTACGACACGGGAAAACCCGCCTGCTCGCCGGGGTGCGACCCCTCCTGCTCCTGCGGCAAGTACCTTGAAATCTGGAACAACGTCTTTATGGAATACAACAAGCTGGGGGAGGGCAAATTCGAACCGCTCTCGCAGAAGAACGTCGACACCGGTATGGGGCTCGACCGCACCATCGCGACCCTGCAGGGCGCCCAGAGCGTGTTTGATACGGACGCCTTCACGGACATCATCGCCAAAATTGCCGGGCTTTCCGGCAAGAACTATAAGGATAACAAGGATACCGTCAAGGCGTTTCGCATCATCGCGGATCATGTGCGCTGCGCCACGTTCATCCTCGGCGACCCGCGCGGCGTCACGCCCTCCAACATCGACCAGGGGTATATCCTGCGCCGCCTCATCCGCCGCGCCATCCGTTACGCCATGCAGCTCGACATGCCGCAGGACAGCTTAAAGCTCGTGGCCGAAACCGTGATTGTGCGCTACGGCGCGGCCTATCCCGAGCTTGTCGAAAACCGCGCCAAGGTCACGGAGGAGCTTTCCCGCGAGGAAGCCCGCTTCCAGCGCACGCTCAAAAACGGCATGCGCGAGTT
>JAEWMV010000134.1 GCA_023393045.1 Bacillota bacterium
TCATAGAAATCCTGCGCCGCCTCGCAAAAGAAGAGGGCTATTGCGTCATCGTCGTGACGCACGACCTCTCCATCGCCGATAAGGCGGACGAGGTGCTGCACCTTCGGGACGGGCGGCTGACGGAAACCGCGCCGGCGATTTGAGCGAAAGCAAAAGATCACGATAAAAACCGCAAGCGGGCGCATCGCCCCTTCTGTCATCGTGCTGCTGCTCCTGTCCAGCGTTTGTGCGTTCGTGTTTTGCTTTTGGGGAACCGCGGGCGCGCCTTCGCCGTTTTGAGTATATGGAGGGTCGTTTCGGCCCATACCATGAAAGGATATTTCCGGCGGAGCAAAGCGTGGTTTTCAGCAGCATCGTATTTTTGTTTTATTTCCTTCCGGCGCTTCTGGCGCTCTATGTGCTCGCGCCCAAAAAGCTTAAAAACCTCGTGCTGCTTCTTGCGAGCCTCACGTTTTACGCATGGGGTGAGGTACGTTTTCTCTTTGTGATGCTCGTCCTCTCGGGCGTGGATTTTTTATGCGGCAGGGCCATCGACCGGCACAGGCAGGACCCCAAAAGGGTGAAGCTCTACTGGCTCATCGACGTGGGGGCGAACCTCGCCGTGCTTTTGTTTTTCAAGTACGCGGATTTCTTTTTGGGCAATGTCAACCTGATTACGGGCCTCGGCCTGCCGCTTTTGGGCATACCGCTGCCCATCGGCGTATCGTTCAACACCTTCCAGTCCATCTCCTACATCACGGACGTGAAGCGGCAAACCACGAAAAGCGAGCCGAGCTATTATAACTACCTCACCTACACCACGCTTTTCCCGCAGATTATCGCGGGGCCTATCGTGCGCTATGTGACGGTGGAAAACGAGCTGGACGAGCGCCCGCTTCGCGCGGACAACGCCGTGGCGGGCCTCAAGCGCTTTCTTGTCGGCCTCGCGAAAAAGGTACTTCTCGCCAACAACATAGGGTTGCTTTGGGAAGCGGCGCAAAACGCGGGCGCTTCCCAAACCTCAGTACTCTTTTCTTGGACGGGCATTGCGGCGTTTGCATTCCAGATCTATTTCGACTTTTCGGGCTATTCGGACATGGCCATCGGCCTCGCCCGCATTTTGGGCATGTATTTCGACGAGAATTTCGACTATCCCTATATTTCAAAAAGCATCACCGAGTTCTGGCGCAGGTGGCATATGACGCTCAGTGCATGGTTCCGGGACTATGTGTACATCCCGCTGGGCGGCAATCGCAAGGGCAAATGGATACAGCTTCGAAACATGCTCCTCGTGTGGGGGCTCACGGGCTTCTGGCACGGCGCGTCGTGGAATTTTTTGTTGTGGGGCCTCTACTTCGGCATACTGCTCGCCGCGGAAAAATTCCTGCTCAAAAAGCCGCTCGAAAAAGCGCCCGCCATCCTTTCGCGCCTGTACACCTGCTTTTTCGTGCTCATCGGCTGGGTGCTCTTCAATTTTGAGGATATGAGCAAGATGGGCGAGTATTTTGCGCGCATGTTCGGCGTCGGCACGCCTTTTTATAACGCCACGGCGCTCTATTACCTGAGGAACAACGCCGTGCTCCTCGCCGTGTGCGCGCTGTGCTGCACGCCGCTTATCAAGCGGCTTTCGGCGCGCGTAAAAAACCTTCGCGCCGCAAACGCGCTCGCAATTGCGCTCTACGCCGCGCTGTTTTTCGTCACGGTGGCGTATCTTGTGAACAGCACCTACAACCCGTTTTTGTATTTTCGCTTTTAGGAGGCGTTATGAAAAAGGAAAAACGCTTTTTGTCCGCAATATTCCTGCTCTGGGGGGCGCTGCTGGCGCTGAGCCTTTTGCTTCCGAGCAAAGATTTCTCCGAGCTTGAAAACCGCCACCTTGCCGCCGCGCCCAAATTCACCGTGCAAAAGCTCCTCGACGGCAGCTATATGAAGGCGTGGGAGGTCTATATGAGTGACCATTTTGCTTTTCGCGATGCGTTTGTGAACATCAAGGCCGCGCTCGAGCTCGCTTCCGGCAAAACCGAAAACAACGGCGTGTTCATAGGCCGCGGGCGGCTGTTCCCCATCGTCGAAGCGCCGGATGAGAAAACGCTTTTAAAAAACATAGAAGGCGTAAAGGTGTTCGCACAGGATTCGGGCATACCCGCGTATGTTCTGCTCGCGCCGTCGGCGGCGGCAATCTATGCGGACGCGCTGCCGAAAAACGCGCCGGTGAATAACGAGCGCGCCTACATCGAGGCGATCTATGAAGCGCTTTCCGGCGCGGCAAAGGGCGTCCCCATCGTACAGACGCTCCTTGAAAATAAGGACGCGGGCGTGTATTACAGGACGGATCACCACTGGACGACCTACGGCGCGTACCTCGCGTATGTTGAGACGGCACAAGCCATAGGACTCCCCGTCCGCGCGTGGGAGGATTTCGGCATAGAAACGGTATCCGCAACGTTTCTGGGCACGCTCCATTCGAAATCCGGCTTGCCGTTTTACGCACCGGATACCATAGAGGCGGCATCGGTCGGCGGCAGTATTTGCGCGCTCAGGGACGGCCTCACATGGAGCGAGGGCAGCGACCTCTACTTCCCCGAGTGGCTGGAGAAGAAGGACCAGTATTCCTACTTCCTCGGCACCATGCAGGCGGCCGCGAAGATAGAGACCGGCGCGGGCACGGGGCGGCGGCTTGTGCTGTTCAAGGATTCCTACGCGCATTGCTTCGCGCCGTTTCTCACGATGGAGTACGACGAGATCCTTCTCGTGGACCTTCGCTATGCCAGCGCGCGCACGCTCGAATTCCTCGATGTTTCCTCCTATGACGAGGCGCTCTTTCTCTTCAGTCTCGACGAGTTCTCGCATACTTTAGGCGCGGGAAAGCTCAAGTAAATCTATAAAAAACGCGGAGCAGACGACTTTCCCTCTGCCCCGCGTTTTATGTTCTGTTGTGTGTTAGGAAATATGCCCTTCAAAAATCTCCTGCGCCTGCTCCGTGTCCTCCCCGATGACCATCATCACATAAAGGCCTTTTGTTATAACGCGGCCCTGCTTGGCCATTTCATACGGGGCGGGCAGGTAGGTGCTGAAAATATCCTCCACCTTCTGGCGGGCGGCCTCGAAATCCTTTTCGATCTGCTCGACGTCCGCCTCCGTCTTGGCCTTCGCGAGGAAGATGCGCACCGAGGAAATATTCATGCCTTCATAAAGGGCGTGTTCCTCCATGATGTCGGTGCCGCCGCCGTAGACGCTCGTATAGTACTCGGCTTCGAGCGGGAAGAGCGTGCCGAAGTTTTCGTCGGCTTCCATGATTTCGGAAGCGAGTTCCTCCAGCGTCACGTCAGCTTTCATATCCGCGCCGCTTTTGGCGCAGCCCGCGAGAAGGACGGACGCGAACGCTGTGAGCACAGTGAGAAGCAAAGTCAAATGGCGTTTGAACATGATAATAACCTCCTTGTTCTTCATACCTATAACGTAAGCGCCCGTTTCGCGGTTGCAAGGAAAATTATCCTGCTCTATGCCGATGCTGCTTCCAAACGCCCGCGCATCTTCGCGGCGGCTCTTTCCGCTTGAGGTAGCGCCACTATAATAGATACCACGATTCAGGAGAGCCGAAGTTCGGCTCTCCGCAAACGGAAATCAGTTATCAGTTATTTGTTTGCCGCAAGCGTTTGCAGTATGCTTATCAGGCGGCCGAAGTCGTCCGCGCTCATTTTATACTTATCGCCTCCCGAAGTTCCGGGCCTCGTCACATATATATAGTGTTTATTATCCCCCTCCATTGCCTTAAAAGAACAATCTTCACGAGAGGGTATGGAATCCGGCTCATTCATATAGAGCGTCACTCCATATGATGCTTCGTTAAGCACAATATCGCTATAGTGCCCGCAAAAAGTGACCTTTGCTTCACGAAGGAGCGACTCAAGCCCGCCGACCTTTTCATGCCCGGATATATTCGTGAGATTATCCCCCGCTTCGGCCTGTTTGGACAGTATTGTAACCGTTACGGACATGCCGTCGATCTTCAATTCATCGGCATCCGGGAACAATTGTTTGGAAAGCGGACGCGGCAGAGCATATACGAGCGTAAGCGCAACGACAGCCGCAAGCGCAATGCCCGCCAGGATGATGCTGCGAATCCGATGATTGTTGTTTTTCGTGCCTATGTTGATGCCCCCTTTCGCTGAATACGACCTGATTTGTATTATCATATTGCGGGGCTGATTTCCCGGCAGCACGCGTATAGCCGCCCTGCCTCCCCTATTCGTCCTGTCGCCCAAGTTCCTC
>JAEWMV010000224.1 GCA_023393045.1 Bacillota bacterium
CATTCGCTCCGCTTTTCTTATCTATGATATTCAGTTTCGCTTCGTAATCATCCAGCGTTTTGCGGCATTTCGCGCTCAAGTCCACGCCTTCCTCATAAAGCTTCATCATCCCGTCGAGCGGCAAGCCGCCCTGCGAGAGCTTTTCTACGATTTCGCGCAGCCTTTCCATGTCCTTTTCATAATTCTTTTCATTCGCTGTGCTCTTTGCGCCCATTTACATGCCCTCCGATTTATCGATGCGCTCCACCGTAACATCCGCGCTTCCGTCGTGCATCACGACGCGCGCGCGTTTTCCTTCCTCCAACTCCGCAACGGAGCCGACGGCGCCTTTTTCCGTTTTAATCAGCGCGAAGCCGCGCTCCAGCGTCCTTTGCGGCGAAAGCGCGTCGAGCCGCTTTATCTGCGCGTCCAGCCTGCTTTTCTCCGCCCCGACGGCGTCCGCAGCGCCCCGGCGAAGCGCCTTAGTAAGCGCGTCCAGCTCGTTTATAAGTACGCTCACGGCGAATTTCGGCGAGGCGAACGCGCCGTGCTTTTGATACGCGTCGAGCTTCGCGCGCTGTGCATCCAAAGAACGCCTTACGTGGAGAAGCAGCTTCGCGCGCATGTCCTCCACATCCTCGCTCTCGGCCTCGTATTCCGGCACGCACAGCTCCGCCGCCGCCGAGGGCGTGGGCGCGCGCATATCGGCCGCAAAGTCCGCGATGGTGAAATCCGTTTCATGCCCTACCGCGCTGACGACGGGGATGGAGCAGTTGTAGATGGCCCTGGCGACAATTTCCTCATTGAACGCCCAGAGGTCCTCCAGGCTGCCGCCTCCGCGGCCGACGATGAGCACGTCCGCCCTGTCGTTTGCCTCTATGGCGCGTATCGCCGCGGCGATGTCCGCAGCCGCCCCCTCGCCCTGCACCTGCGCGGGGCAGAACACGATGTCCATGGGCGGATAGCGGCGGCGTATGACGTTGGTGATATCCTGTATGGCGGCGCCCGTAGCGGAGGTGACCACGCCCACGCAGCGCGGCAGTCTCGGAAGCTCCCGCTTGTGCGACGCATCGAACATGCCCGTCGCCTCAAGCCGTGCCTTCAACTGCATGAAGCGCCTGTAACGCTCCCCCTCGCCCTCGTCCTCAACGGACTTGACGTAGAACTGGAACTGCCCGTCCCGCGTATAGAGGGAAGCGTACCCCTTGGCGACGATCTGCATACCGTCGCGAAGGTCGCGGCGAAGCCCCATGGCGTTCTGGCGGAACATCACGCAGCGCACGAGGGCGCTTTCATCCTTCATGGAAAAATAGAGGTGCCCCGACGTGTGGCGTTTGAAGCCGCTTATTTCCCCGCGCAGCGAAAGGCCGGAAAGCAGCATGTCGTTGCCGATAAGGCTCGCAGCATATTCGTTGAGCTGCCCTACGCTCAAGATATAATCCTGCTTCACGCGCGCCTCCCCAGGCTCTCCCGCGCAAGCAGCGCGACGCCTACGGCGTTGTCGGAGGAAAGCGCGTTTTCCCCAAAATAAAGCTTTATTCCGGAGCGCTTTTCTATGCGCGCAAGCATCAGCCTGCGAAGCAGAGGGCTGGACGCGACGCCGCCCGCGATGAGTGCGTCGCCATACCCTGTTTCCTCTGTAGCATGTTCGAGCATGACGCAGAAAGTGCGCGCCATGCAGTCGTACATCGCATAGGCAAGCTCGTTTTTATCCGCGCCCGCGGCGATTCTGCGCTGCGTCTCGCTCTCCACGCCCGAAAAGGAACAATCCATGCCCTTGACGGAGGAAGGCAGCTTATAAGAAGGCATGCCGTCGAACGCCTGCGCAAGCTTTTCGAGCTCCTTTCCGCACGGGAACGGCAGGCCGAGCGCAACGCCGACTCTATCAACGAACTGACCCGCGTGGAGGTCACATGTTCCGCCCAAAAGGTCGATCTCCATGCCCGCGCCGACCCTGAGCACCTCCGTGGTGCCGCCCGATATGTGCATGGAAAGGAAGGGCTTGTCCATGAGCGCCTCGTTGCCGTGAAGCGCCGCGCGCACATGCCCCTCCTGATGCGAAAAGGCACAGAGCGGAACCTTCAGTCCTGCCGCGAGCGTGGCCGCGCAGGTCTTGCCCGCGAGGAACACGGGCATGTAGGAATCTTCCTCGGGCCTCGGCCGCGCGCTCACTCCCACGCAGACGATTTCCCCCTCGGGGAGGGAGGCGAGCATGTCCGGCAAAACCTGCCCCAGATTTCGCACATGCTGGAAGACGCCGTCGCTCTGCCGGAGGCCTCTTTCCCCCTGTTCGACGAAAAGCACCGTCCTCCTGTCCGAGACGATGCCCTCCTCATCCACACAAGCAGCGCTTGTCGTATAGCAGCTTGTATCTATTCCGATAAACAGGCGACGCAAGCTAAACCTCTCCTTTTGCCATCCTTTTGGAAAGCGTGCCGAGCATTCCGTTGATATATGCGGAGGATCTGTCGCCGCCGAAACGCTTGGCAAGCTCGACGGCCTCGTTGATGGAAACGCTCTGCGGGATGTCCTTTCTATAGAGCATCTCGTAGATGGCGATGCGCAGTATGGATAAATCCACCCTGGGCATGCGCTCCATGCTCCAGCCTATGGCAAGCTCCGCAATGAGTTTGTCAATTTCCTCCGTGTGCTCCCGGATGCCTTCGAGCACCTCGTCCGAATACGCGAGGTCGTCCTCGCTGGGTTCCTCCGCAATGCCGGACTTGTCCAGTATATCCGCATAAGTGTCCTCCCCGCCGAACAGGCGGGCAAAGGCATGCTTCATGGCCACTTCGCGGGCGATCTTCCTGCTCATATTCCTCTAAGTTCCTCCGCTCAGTTTCCGTGATTGCCAAAGAGCGAACGGAAAAATTCCCTCACGCGCGAGCGGCCGCCCTCGTCCATGAGCGCGCCGATAAAATACGCCACGGCCACGATGACAAAGAGCACGAGCGTGCGCCAGAAGTTGATCGTGAAAACCAGTATGCAAAAGATGATTCCAAAAAGCACGCTCAGTATGCGCCATTTGTATTTGTTGAAAAATTCAATCGGATCCATCGTACTCCCCCGCTATATCGACTTTGGCGTCTTGGGCATGACGAGCGGCAAAATGAGGATATCGACGCCCGTGACCGAAATGCCGCTGATGGTCTGGATGTACTCCTTGAGCGAGGCCTGAAGCTGCGCGCTCAGCTCGGGTATGACCGTATCGGGCAGCACCTGGAGCTTGAGGGAGATTCCGATGCCGTTTGGCATGGAGAAGACGCTGCTCTCACACTCCTTGATGCGCTGATTGGCCCTGCAGTGGCGCTGCACGAGGGAATCGAGCGCGGCGAGCGTGATGTATGCCGTACCGTTTTCTCCGGCGCACAGCAGCGCGGTCGTCGGGGCCTTCTCCCCGGGCGCGCTCTCCCTTCTGCCCATGGCGATGAAGAGCCGCATCGCGAGGATCAGGAAGAGGAGACCGGCGCCGCCCATAATCAGCCTGTTCACCGCGAGGCCGTTCGTGACGATGTCCGCATATCTTCGGACCGGCGCGCCGTCAATAAAGTCCATGGCAACGCCCAGGCATAACGCGCTTAGCGCCACCACGAAAAGCAGGAGCAATACGAGCAAAAGCTTATCGATCAATCTGAATTTCATTTGTTTCGCTCCTTATCTTTTGTAAACCAACGCTCAGTTTGCCGTATCAACGGGCGGCTCGGTCTTTTTGGACGAGCTCTTCTCGAAGCTGATCGACTGCACCGAAACGTTGACCAGCACCACGCGAAGGCCGGTCATGGTCTCGATTGCATTCTTGATGCTCCTTTGAATGTTCGCGCAAACCTCGTGCAGCTTATAACCGTATTTAATAATGACGGCAAGCTCGATGCTCACATCATTTTCGCTGACATCCACGCGCACGCCCTTGGTGAGGTTTTTCTTCGAGTTGAGTATGCCCGAGATGTTCTCGGCGACGTTGCCGGACATGCCGTCCACCCCGTCCACTTCCGCTGCCGCAAGGTTTGCGATGGTTGCGATCACGTCCGGCGCAAAGGTGATTCTGCCGCCCTGAACAGTATCCATTTCACGAGAGATCTCGTTCTCGGATGCCATAGTCGTTCCTCCTCTTTGGTCTTTTGGGTATTATAACAGAAAAACCAATCCCTGCATAGCGCAACGGTTTTTTCGCCCTTCAATTCACAGAAGTTTGCTTTTATTTCGGATTTGGGATCACCTTGATATTCTCGGCGCTTTCTCCCGTTTCGCTCTTCACGATTTCGAGTATCTGCGCCGCCTGCTCGCTGGTGAGCTCATCGCAGTCCACCACAACGTTCACCGCGCCCTGATGGAAGGTCACCGCCGCGTCGGCGAAGCCCTTCGCGCGCACGAGGTTCTCAATGGCGAATTCCTTTTCCATCTGGGAGACGAGCGCAAGCTTCTGCGCCTGCGCGTCCTCGAGCGTTTCGGAATCCGAGGCGGAGGTCGCAATGATCTCGTCGAGATACTCGAGCTCGAGGTTGCGCGTGTCCTCCCGCTCCTGCCTGAACGCCTCGTAATAATCCGCGTTGGCCGAAACCGGCGTATCCCCGTCATTGTTGCCGGACGCCGCCAGATCGCCGTCTGCGGGCTGCTTCACGCCGCTTGCCGAAACGCTCCACCAGACGGCGCCTGCGAGCAGCAGCGCGACTATGCCGATGTAGATGTACTTCCTCATGTCACTCACCCTCCGCATGATTTGATTCCATTTCAAAGATTTCAACTTGATTGATTTCAATTCCCAACACCGTCCTTACTGCATTTTGTAGCTGGATTTTTACCGAAATACTCCCCGCCCCCTGCGCCGTGACGATCGCGCCGCTTATGGCGCCGTCGTCCTCGCGCACGATCATCACCTTCACCTTGCCCGCGCCCTCTATGCTCGAGAGGATTTCCTCAAGGCGCGCCTCCACATCATCCTTCCCATAGCTTCCGCCGTCCGCCGCGTTGCCCGTATCCGCGCCGAAGCCCCATGCGTCGCACGAGGAAAAAACGAATATCAAAACGCCTATGAGTATCAGCACGCCGTAGACCGCAAGCTCAAACTTCTTGTCGGTCTTCATCCGCTCGACGAGCGCGCCAAGGAGCTTTGAATTTGACGTTTTTCCAGTGCCCGCCATCACAGTCCACCGATAAGGCCCATCACGCTCTCAATCGTGCACACGAGCACCATGAGCGCAATCGCTTTCCTTCCGCTGTTTCTCAGGTTCCCCTTGGGCAATGCAAACTCGCACACCGCCGCCGCGAGCGCAATGGCGCCAAGCTGCGTCATCATGCGCAAGAGCGCGCTCACGGGTTGCCCGCGGCGAAGGCCAGCCCCGCCGTGATGATGAACATCGCCGCCACCGCCGTGAGCGTTGCGAACAGGAGCGTGCACACGTCGGCCATCTTCGTGAGAAGTCCGGGGATGCGCTTATCCCCCAGCGGCTCGCACAGGCCCGCGACCGCCCTGCACGCGAGGCCGGAGCAGGCGATGCTGATGAGGGGAGACGCCGCGACCAGCACGGCGGTGAGCACGGCGGCGGCGCCTGCTGCGTTCTTTATGAGGGAGGCGCTCGCCAGGAGCGTGTCGAGCGTGCCGGACACCGCGCCCCCTACGATGGGCACGGATTTATCCATCGCATAGCGCGCCGTCCTCATCGCGATGCTGTCCGCGCGCGCCACGGTGATCCCCTGTATAGATACTACGCCGAAATATATGGTAAATACCGCCCCGATTATCCATTTTACCGCCGATTTAAAAAAACCGAACATATGCTCGAAGCTGCCGTTCTCCCCCAGCACCCCGAGCATGGAGGCAATGCCCGCCGCGCTCACCAGAGGCAGCACGACGTTTTTGAACGCGCCGGAGACGGCGAGGCTCAAAAACGCGGAGAGCGGCTGCATCAGGGTGCCGGAAGCGGTGCTCCCCGTCGCGGCGAGCGCCGCGCTCATCACGGGCGTAACGGTCTCGATGCACTTGGTGAGCGCGTCGATGGACGCGGCGGTCAATGCGACGATGCGCGCCATGTTGTACGCCACGAGCGCCGCGCCCATGCCGAAGCATAAAAATCCCGCCGCGGAGCCAATGCCGTCCTTCTCCTTGGAGATGACGCCCATGAGCGCCGCAAGCACCGCCACGGCAATGAGCACCGCGTAGGACGCGAAGGACTGCCGAAACGCCTCCAGGGCGAGCAGCTTCACCGTTTCCAGCGCGGATTCCGCGCTCAATCCGCCCGAGCCCGAGGCGAGCGAGGAAATCATGTCCCCGACGCCCGAAAACCCCAGCGTCGCGGAGCCCTTAAAGCCCTCCCACATGCTCTCCCACGCACCGAGGTCAAGTTCGCCGATTCCGGAAATGTCAAGGTCGCTCACGAAACGCCTCCGGCAATGGTCGTGATCAGTTCAAACACCGCCTTGATGACGGGCACGCATACGACGAGTATCATCACGCGCCCGGCAAGCTCCGCCTTGGCGGCGATCGCGCCCTCCCCCGCGTCGCGGCAGGTTTCGGCCGCGAACTGCACGAGGTAGACGATGCCCGTGACCTTGAGCATGGCCGCGATGTACTCCGCCGGGATGCCGAAGCCTTCCACATAATCCGAAAGATCGGAAAATACGCCGCCCAACTCGCCAAGCGCGTAGAGCAGCAACAGCAGCCCCGTCGCAATGCCGATTGGCATACCAAGCTCCGGACGGTATGTGCGCACCGTCAGCGCTGCCGCCGCGGCGGCTATGGCAAAGCCTGCAATCTTGAGCGCACTCATATTCAATACAATCCGAATATGCTCTTGACGTTGTCAAAGAGCGTGGCGATCAGGTTGACGATCATCGCAAGCGTGATCACAAGCCCCGCGACCGCCGCAAGCATGGCCATGTCGTCGCGGCCGGTCTGCTTGAGCAGCTGGCAGATGATCGCCACAAGTATGCCGATGCCCGCAATTTTAATGATGATGGCAATATCCATTTTGCCTCCTCAAATGACCAACAAAGCAAGCGATAAGCCCAGCAGCACCCCGAGCGAGGAATAGACTTTTCCCTTCTTTTCAAGCTCGGAGGATACCGCATTACGCCTCTCGTCAAGCTCCCTCAAAAAGAGCGCGAGCGCCCCCTGCTGCGCGCGCATCTGCGTGGCGCGAAGAATTTCCGAAAAACCCTCAAGCACGTCCCTGTCCTCTTCATATTCCTGCGCCTCGTCCAGCGCCCTTTTCCACGCGTCCGCCGCGCCGCCCGATTGCATTTCCTCGATGAAGCGCTTCCACACGTCGCTCCCGAGCCGCCCCGCGGCCTCGGCGATGGGCATGGGCGTGAGCTCCAAGATATCCCGCAGTTTCCTCATGT
>JAEWMV010000229.1 GCA_023393045.1 Bacillota bacterium
CCAGAATGTCAAGGGCACTGCGGACACCGTTTCCAACGGCTCCGTCATCCATGTTTACGACAACCAGTTCATGATGCTCGTGGACGGCGGCAAGGTGGTCGATTTCACCGCCGAGCCGGGCTACTTCAAGGTGGACAATTCCTCCATGCCTTCTCTTTTCAGCGGCGGGTTCGGGGCCTCCCTCAAGGAGACCTTCCAGCGCGTGAAGTACGGCGGAACGCCCTCCTCGGCGCAGAAGGTGTTTTTTATCAACCTGCAGGAAATCAAGGGCATCAAGTTCGGCACGCGCAACCCCGTCAACTATTTCGACAGTTTTTATAATTCCGAATTGTTCCTGCGCGCGCACGGCACCTATTCCATCAAGGTGACCGACCCGCTCAAGTTCTACGCCGAGGCGGTTCCCCGCAACGCGGACAATGTGGACATCCATGATATCAACGAGCAGTATCTCAACGAATTCCTCGAGGCGCTGCAGAGCGCCATCAACCAGATGAGCGCGGACGGCATACGCATCAGCTACGTTTCGAGCAAGGCGCGCGAGCTTTCTAAATACATGGCCGACACGCTCGACGCGGACTGGAACCAGCTGCGCGGCATGCAGGTACAGAGCGTGGGCATCGGCTCCCTCTCCTATGATGAAGAGAGCCAGAAGCTCATCAACATGCGCAACCAGGGCGCGATGCTCTCCGACCCGTCGGTGCGCGAGGGCTATGTGCAGGGCGCGATGGCGCGCGGCGTGGAAGCCGCGGGCAGCAACACGGCGGGCGCGGGCACGGCCTTCATGGGCGTGGGCTTGGGCATGAACGCCGCGGGCAATGTGGCGGGCGCGTTCTCCTCCTCCAACCAGCAGCAGATGCAAAACCAGCAGGCCCAACAAACACAGCAGGCGGCCGCGGGCGGCTGGCAGTGCGACTGCGGCGCGAAAAACGGCGCGAACATGGCCTTCTGCCCGAGCTGCGGCAAGAAGAAACCCGAGCAGACCGCCGCGGCGTTTTGCTCCGGCTGCGGGACGAAGGCCGAACCGGGCGCGAAGTTCTGCCCCGGATGCGGAAAAAAGCTGTGAGCCAGCGGAAAATCCACGATTGACAACCAACTGATGATGAATCGGCCTCCGTTTGAACGATGTTCAGCGGAGGCCGACTTTTAGGATAGACTCCGATCAGGCCTTCAAAGGTCAGAATATTTGTTGGATTCGGGCCTTATCGCTCACGATATGCATAAACATTTTGCGATTGGTTTTGGCAAGCTGCTTATACTCCTCCCGGCTTTCAAAATAAGCGACGCAGATCATCTGGATCGAACAGATCACATAGAACACCGCCTGCTTCTCCTCGGGCGTCAGTTTGCCCTCATCGTCGTAGCCGCGCAATATGCCGCCGAGTATGTCGGGCCATTTTTTGTACGCTTCGTCGCCGAATTCGCTCAATATACCCGTCGCGCAATAGCAGGGGTCCCACAGGCGGACGTTGACTTCGCTTAAATCAAAATCGATGAACCCGCTCACCTCGCCCTTATCAAACAGGATGTTGCCCGGGTGGGGATCGCGATGTATGAGCTGCTTGGGCAGCTTAGGGAACAGCCTTCCGAAATTATCCGCGTAATCCTCAAAAAACGCCTCGTCCAGCCCCATGTTCCATTGGACGTTCTGCTGCCGGACGTTCGGAAGCGCCCAGCCGATAACGCTTTGATACAGTTCGACCTCATCGGGCGAAACTTCCTTTTGAATTTCCCTGAGCGCCTTATGAAGGCGAGCGATGCTCCTGCCGTATTTTTCGGCGAAGCCGACCCTGTTTGCGCCGTATCGTTCGGACTTGGCGAGCGGATCGCCCTTCAATCCGCGGGTCAGGATGAAAAGCTCCCTGCCGTTCGCATATTCGCCCCCCGCTTTCGTGAGCACGGGAAGGGGGGAGACGAAGCCCTGCTTCGAGAGCGCTTTGGCAACCCTGAGATTCCTCAAAAGCTTTTCACGATCGCCGGTTTTGAGGATATACTCGCTGCCGACAGTCCAGACATTGCCGGAGACCTTCGTTCCATCCATGATGTAGACGTCGCGAATGGGCAGGTCTTTTTCGATATCCCAATTTTCCAGGATTTTTCTCAATTCCTTTTCGGCATACATATTTGCCACCTCCGGTTTATTGGGTTTGTGATGATGATAAATCGAGAGATACTTTTTCGGAGAGCAGCCATACAATTTGACAAACGCCTTGTAAAAGCCCGCATAGGTATCAAACCCGTATTCCAACACCACGTCGATGGCCTTCCTTCCCCCGGCAATTTCACCGAGCGCATGGTCAAGGCGGCGTTTTTGTATATACCCCGATACGGACGAGTCCATGACGGACGAGAACAGGCGGCAATAATGAAAGGTCGAGTAATGCGCCATGCGCGCCAGTTCCCCGGCGCTCACATCCGTCTTGAGATTTTGCTCGATATAATCGAGGCCGTCCTTGATGATCGCGGGCATCTGCATGGAATTTCTCCTCCGTACGGTGGCTTCAGCATACCGCAAAAAGCGCGCAATAACATTTCCTGTGCGGTCATGATAGCAAAAACGGCCTACGTACGCGGCCGTTTGTATGAATCAATCAGTCCTCAAAGCGCATCCTGATGGCAAACGACGGCCCGCCTTCCGGCAGTATGGAGCCGCGAAGGTACAGCGCGCCGTCCCCTTCTGCGCGCTCCATGACGACCTCATCTCCCGGCCGCAGCTCGTGGATGAAGTAAAGCTCAAGCCGGCGCAGCCTGTCCATGCCCGCGCGCTCGGTTTCCGTGAGCGCGTCGTAGGCAATTTCGCCATAGCGCACGTTGTTCACATGGCCAAGGCCGTCTATCCAGCTCGGACGGACGGAGCGCTTTTCCACCTCAAAAAAGCCCAGACCTTCGTCGGAAAAGCGGCTGGAGGCTTCGATGAGCGCCTCCTCCTCGGGGAGCGAAATGTGCGCATAGACCGAGGGATCCGTACACAGCTTCCTTTTCTCCGGGTCAAAGAGCGCAAAGAAGTTCGCGCCTGCCACCACGCGCGCGCCTGTCTCGTCGAAAAGCGCGATGTCGCGCCTATAAACAGGCGTCTTTTTCGTGGTGTTCCACGTGCGCGCGATTATGTTTTCCTCCCGTCTGACGGGGCGCGCGATCTCAAGGTTCATCGAGAGCAGCACCCACGTGACGCCGTATTTCTTTATCATGGAGGGCACGTCCATGCCCACGGCGAGCAGATGCTTTTCCATGAGGGAGGTCAGTATGTGCTGATAGGACGCGATGGTGAGCGCGCCGCGCTCGTTGAAGAGCGAGGTCTCCATGGGCACCGTGTATGCGATGTCCTTTTCAACGGGAAACGACTGAGTCAATCTTCCACCTCCAAAATGCTCATAAAAAATAAAGGCCCGGGAAATCCCGGGCCTTGGTCGACTAGCTTTTCTTTTTCGTCGCCCGGTTCAAAATCGCCACGAAAATCCAAATCACTACGATGACAACGAAGATGCCGAGCATCCCCCTGCCGAGAATCGTAAGCGACTCGAGCAGCGAATCGGGATTCCATTTGAGCGCAATCTGCGCGAGAATGTTTGAAAACATACCGTTACCTCCTTAAAGCAAGGGCTGAATGAGCGAGATGATAAGACCGCCCGCGATGACGGAGGCAATCTGGCCGGAAACGTTCGCACCCGCGGCGTGCATGAGCAGGAAGTTATCGGGATCCTCCTTGCGCCCCATCTTATGCACCACGCGCGAGGCCATCGGGAAGGCCGAAATGCCCGCCGCGCCCACCATGGGGTTGATCTTTTCCTTCACAAAAAGGTTGAGGAATTTTGCAAAGAGCACGCCGCCCACAGTGTCGAATATAAAGGCAAAGAGGCCGAGGCCGATGATTGCCAGCGTTTCAAGGTTGACGAACATGTCCGCCTGCATCTTGAAGGCGACGGAAATACCCAGCATCAGCGTGGTGAGGTTGGCAAGCTCCTTCTGCGCCGTGGCGGAAAGGGAGCCCAGCACGCCGCACTCGCGGATGAGGTTGCCAAACATCAAAAAGCCGATGAGCTCCGCGGACTTGGGCGCGATGGCGCCCGCGATGAAGGTGACGAAGATCGGGAAAAGCACGCGCGTCACATTGCTCACATCCTTGGGATGATAGGGCATGCGGATGAGCCGCTCCTTCTTCGTTGTGATGGCGCGGATGACCGGTGGCTGTATGATGGGCACGAGCGCCATATACGAATAGGCCGCCACCATGATGGGTCCCTGATAGTTGGAGTTGAAGAACTGGGAAACAAAAATGGCCGTGGGGCCGTCCGCCGCGCCGATGATGGCGATGGAGCCCGCATCCCCGTGGCTAAAGCCGATGAGCCTTGCGAGCAGCAGCGTCATGAAAATACCGAATTGCGCCGCCGCGCCGAAGAGGAACATTTTGGGGTTGGAGAGAAGCGGCCCGAAGTCGATCATCGCGCCGATGCCGATGAAGAGCAGCAGCGGGAAAAGCTCCGTCTCTATGCCCGCGTTAAAGAGCGTGGTGATGCCCAGAAGGTTGATGCCCGGCAGGTTCACCAGCACCGCGCCAAAGCCCATAGGCAGCAGCAGCGCGGGTTCCATATCCTTTTTGATGGCGAGATAAATCAGCGTGAGTCCCACGAGGATCATAACGCCCATCTGCCATGTAAAGCCGAGCGCGTTGGAAAACAGGTCTGTAAAGATGCCCAAAACAACATCCTCCTTTATTGAGTAAAAGAGCTGCCCTCGCGCGTTCCCCGCGGCCGGACGATAAGACCGGATCCTGCCGCGCCGTGAACATTGCCCCGCGTCACGCATAAACGCGCAATTGCTCCCATTTTCCCGGTCATTATAGCAGACCCAAACCGTGCTGTACATAGCCCAGCTTGCCTTTGTACGACAATATTTTCAATATTCAAACGCGCCTCAAAAGTGCGCTTATGGCGCGCCGTTGCGCCATATATTTGGGTAATCCCTACACTTTTCACAGGCCGTTTGCACGCGCATGTCCCGCTTTTATTCTGCGCTTATCTTGCGCTTTTTTTACGCTTGAATTCTTGTTTTTTCTCGGTTATACTTTCTATGGTGGAAGAAGTGGCATTCTTCCGCCTTTATTTTTGGCCCGTGCCAGCCGCAAGGGGCACCGGCGCGCGCGCATTCCTCCGGGATGCGCGTTTTTTGTTGCGCCCTCGCGGAATCGGGGCCCGCCATGCGCGCAACGCCGCGCCGAAAGGAGATTACATGAATCTGGAGAAAGCGAAGCCCGCCGGAATTCGGCCGCAGGCCATTGCTGCGCCGGGCGGCAAAACGGTTGCGTCCGTGCGCGCGCAATACGAAAACAGCCCGGAATACCGGCTTGGCTGCGCGATCATCGACGAGCTGACGGGGACGCTTGGCGTTGGCGCAGACGAGGTGGCCGCGATGCTCGGTTCCGCCGCGCGTCCCGGCGGGTTTGACATGCTGGGCGCGCAGGCGGCGGCAGCGCTCGAGCAGATGGAGAAGAACGGCCTCCTCTCGCGCAGCGTGGAGGAATACCTCAGGGACGAGAACTTCGTGAAGCTCCTTCGCGAGGTGCCCGCGCAGGTGGCGGTGCGCCTGAGCGACGCGGAGGCCGCCGCCAAAAAGGCCAACGAGCGCGTGGGCAGCGAGCGAAACCTCGGCATGCAGGAAATACTTGAAAAGCTCAAGGCGCGCCGCGCCCTCCCCGCGCAGACGCGCGCGGGACTTACGGCCTCCGCCGAGCCGGACTTTTCCAACATGAGCGCAGAGGAATTTGAAGCGTTCCGCCAGCGCTACTTCGGCCGCCGCTGAGGCAGAATACCCCGTCCAATTCAATCAACCATATAGGAAAGGAAGAAACAAATGAGCAACATCAACACCGTTTTGAACACCGCCGCGACCACGCGCCTCAACAAGGACTATTTCGACCGCACCATACTCGAGGGTGCGCGCACGCGCTTTGTCCACGCCCGCTACGGCCAGAAGCGCAGCATCCCCCTCAACAACGGCAAAAGGGTGGAATTTCGCAGGTGGAACCTCTTCGACGTCGACGAGGACATGTGCAAGCTGGAGGAGGGCGTGACGCCCGCGGGCCAGAGCCTTTCGCAGAGCAGCGTGGAGGCCGAGGTGGAGCAGTACGGCGCGTATGTGGAGCTTTCCGACCTGCTGGAGGACACCGCCTATGACCAGGTTGCCTCCGACAGCGCGGAGCTCCTGGGCGAGCAGCTCGGCACGGTGGTCGAATGGGTGACGCGCGACGCCATGTGCAGCGGCAACAACGTGCAGCGCGTGGGCGGCAAGGCCTCGCGCGCGCTCATTACCGCGTCCGACGCGCTCACCACCACCGAAATCAGAAAGGCCGTGCGCACCCTCAAGAAGGCCAAGGCGCGCCCCTTCACGGGCGAGCACAACCGCAGGCCGCACTTCATCTGCATCTGCTCCCCCGACGCGACCTACGACCTGCAAAACGATACGCTCTGGCAGGACGTTTCCAAATACTCCGGCTCGGAGCAGATCTACTCGGGCGAAATCGGCCGCATCTTCGGCGTGGTGTTCGTGGAATCCACGGAAAGCAAAACCATCCGCCAATCCGTCCACACACAGGTCGCAAGCCACAGCGCAAACAGCGCCAACGTCGTGGTGGATGAGATCACGGACGCGGCTTACGCCTTCCTCTCCCGCGCGGGCGCGAAGGTGACCATCGGCTCTACGGAATACACGGTCGCCTCCGTGGACAAGCAGACGAAAACCATCACCCTCTCCGCCCCCGTCGCCTCCGCCATCGCCGCGGATACCTATGTGTACAGCACGGAGGCGGGCGCGCTTGAGCCTACGGACAAGACCGCCGCGGACGTGCACTTTTCCCTCGTGTTCGGCAAGGACGCGTACGGCGTGGTGGACCTCGAAGGGCGCGGCGCGATGCAGAGCATCGTCAAGCCCCGCGGCTCCGCCGGTGCGGACGATCCGCTCGACCAGCGCTCCAC
>JAEWMV010000253.1 GCA_023393045.1 Bacillota bacterium
CAAACTTCCCGCGAACCTTTTGCAGGCGCAGCGGGACTATTTCGGCGCGCATACCTACGAGCGGCTCGACGCGCCGCGCGGCAGATTCTTCCACACCAACTGGACGGGCGAGGGCGGGGACACCGCCGCAACGACCTACACCGTTTAAAGGAGGGTATTATCATGAAGCTTCCTTACAAGCCGGATTTTTCCGATAAAGTCGCCGTCGTCACGGGCGGCGCGGGGGTGCTCTGCGCCATGTTCGCAAAGGCGCTCGCGGCGTGCGGCGCGAAGGTCGCCATACTCGACCTTGCCGAGGATAAGGCCAAGCTCGTCGCGGATGAAATCAGGGCTTCAGGCGGCGAGGCGATGGCAGTCAGAGTCAACGTGCTGGAACCCGCGAGCGTGGAAGAAGCCCACAGGGCGGTGCTTGAAGCCTATGGCAGGTGCGACATACTCGTCAACGGCGCGGGCGGCAACAATCCGCGCGCCACCACGGACGATGAGTTCTTCGACGAAGCCGTGTTCGCGGCCGCGGATAAAAAGAGCTTCTTCGACCTCGATCCCGCGGGGTTCGACTTCGTGTTCGGCCTCAACCTCAAGGGCACGCTGCTGCCCACGCAGGCCTTCGCGCGGGATATGATGGAAAAGCGGGGCGGCGTGATACTCAATATTTCTTCCATGAACGCGTTTACGCCGCTCACAAAAATCCCCGCCTACAGCGCGGCGAAGGCGGCCGTGAGCAATTTTACCAAGTGGCTTTCGGTATACTTTGCAAAGAGCAACGTGCGCGTCAACGCCCTCGCGCCGGGCTTTTTCTCCACGGCACAAAACGCCGCGCTCTTGTGGAATGCGGACGGCACGCCCACCGCGCGCACGGGCAAGATATTGCGCAACACCCCCATGGAGCGCTTCGGCGAGCCGGAGGAGCTCATAGGAGGGCTGCTCTTCCTGTTGGATAACCAAGCGTCCGCCTTCGTCACGGGCGTGGTGCTGCCCATAGACGGCGGCTTTTCCGCCTATTCGGGGGTATGAGCATGGAGCTTTGCCTGCGCGCCGGGGATGAATTCGGCCTTTCGGATGAAGAAATGCGCATGGCGCTGATCGGGCTTTGCGCCGCGCATCCGGCAAGAAAAGTGCTCATCATCCCGCCGGACTACACGCGTTACCACAGCAAGGCGGGCTTCATCACGAACGCCTGCTATCATTCTTACACGGAACACGGCGCGCAGGTGGACATACTGCCTTCCGTGGGCACGCATGTACCCGTCACCGAAGAAGAAGCGGCGGACATGTTCGGGGATATCCCTTTTGATAAATTCATCCACCACAACTGGCGCGCGGACGTCGTCAAAATCGGCGAGGTGCCCGCAAGCTATATGGAGGAGATCACAGAAGGGCTGTGGAAAGAGCCCGTGGCGGTGGAGATCAACCGTCATGTCATGGATGAAAGCTATGACCTCATCCTTTCGCCCGGGCAGGTGGTGCCCCATGAAGTCGTGGGCATGGCAAACCACGCCAAGAACCTTTTCGTGGGTGTGGGCGGGGCGGATATGATCAATTCCTCCCACATGGCGGGCGCAGTGTACGGCATGGAGCGCATGATGGGCAGGGACCATACCCCCGTGCGCAAGATATTCGATTACGCGCTTGCGCATTATCTGAAGGATCGCCCCGTGCTCTTCCTGCTCACGGTCACGACCGCGCCCGGCGGCAATATCCGCACGCACGGCCTGTTTTGCGGCAGGGAAAGGGACGCGTTCGAAGCTGCGGTGGCGCTTTCGCAGGAAAAGAACATCGACCTTGTGGAAAAAGGCATAAAGAAATGCGTCGTCTATCTCGACCCGAAGGAATTCAAGAGCACGTGGCTTGGCAACAAGGCGATCTATCGTACGCGCATGGCCGTGGCGGATGGGGGAGAGCTCGTGATTTTAGCGCTGGGCGTCACGCGCTTCGGCGAGGACCGCGCGGTGGACGCGCTCATTCGCAAATACGGCTACTGCGGCAGGGAAAGGGTGCTGGAACTTTTCAGCGCGCCAGAAAACGCCGACCTTCGCGCCAACATGGGGGCGGCGGCGCACCTCATACACGGCTCGTCCGACGGGCGCTTCTCCATCACCTATGCGGTGAAGAACATCGTCCGCGCCGAAATCGAGGGCGTGCATTTCAACAGCGCGGATTATGACGAAACGGCCGCGCGTTACGACCCGTCAAAGCTCGTTTACGGCTATAATCAAATGCCGGACGGGGAAGAGGTCTATTTCATTCCGAATCCCGCGCTGGGGCTTTGGATCGACCGCGGGAGGTTTGCGGGCGAGGTGTGATGTGAAAATGGCTTGGGCCATAGGAAAAGGGGGCGGCCGTGAGCCGCCCTCTAAAAGTCTATCTCCTCAACAAAGAGGATGCCCTCATACTGCTCCACCATGCCCAGCGCCTCCTGATGCGTCAGCGCGGAGGGGAAGGTCAAAAGGCAGAACAGGCCGATGCCCTCCTTGTGGTCCGATCTTGCCGTTTCAACATCGTTGAGCTGAATGCCCTTGGCGCGAAGATCGCTCGTGAAGGGCTTGAGGTATTCCACGCTGCTGAAAATGATGTAGAGATGTAGCTTGTGCAGGCGCTTGGTATAGCGGTTCTCGAACTTGTCGGCAAACACCATCACGAAGATGAGCACAAGGCAGGTGGCGAGCGCGCCGAAGTAGAAGCCGATGCCTATCGCCAGCCCCATGCAGGCGGCACCCCAAAGCCCCGCTGCCGTGGTGAGCCCCTTCACGCGGTAATAGCGCGTGACCATGATGGTGCCAACACCCAGAAAGCCGATGCCCGATATCACCTGCGCGGGCAGTCTGCCGGGGTCGCCGCCGAAATGCTCCGCGAGGAACTGGCCGGTCATCATGCTCACCGTCGCGCCGACGCACACGAGCATATAGGTGCGAAGCCCTGCGGGACGCCGCTTGCGCGTGCGCTCAAGCCCCAGCACGCCGCTGCAAAGCACGGCGAGCATCAGCCGGACGAGAATCGTCCACTCGTTGAGCTCAAGAAGCCCCCATTGTTCAAAGATATCCATCATAAAACTCTCCTTTCCGGCATCCGCTCAAATGCAGCCATGATCGGCGCTGACGTCAGGGACGGCATCCATGGGGTATCGGTCGGCCTCGCTTTCCCTGATGATGTCCTCGTACGCGGGACACCACAGTCCGTATCCGCCCGCTTCCACCGCGGCCTTGAATGCAAAGGAATCGCGCACGCGGCTTTTGAAAATGACGCCCGCGCGTCCCTCGTCCCCTGGCCTGTGGGCGTCCGAGCTGCAAAGCCTGTAAAGCTTGGGATGCGCCTTGGCAAGCGCCAGGGCGAGCTCGTTCCTGTTCGCGTGCCGGGGATTGGCGTTGACGATTTCCAGCCCGTGCACGCAGTCGTAAAAAACCTCGTCGCAGTTGCGGAAGGGATGGGCCTGTATGATCAGCACATCCTTTCCGAACCTTTTGAAAAACGCCGCATGGTCCATATGGCAGACATATGGATTCGCGCGAAGCCACGCCTCGTCCACGCCGTAAATGAGATAATCGCTCTCGTTTTCGGGGAAGCGCAGCTCAATGCCGAAAATCACGTCGAGACCGAGCGCGTCGCCCGCTTTTTTGGCCTCCCTGTAGCCGTGCATGAAGCGGTTCACGCAAAGCTGCCAATCGTCATGGCAATCCATGAGGGAAACGTAGAGGTCGTGCAGGTGATCCGTGACGCAGACTCCGTCGTATCCGAGCGCCTTATAGCTTGCGGCCATATCTTTGGCCTTCACATGTCCGCAGCGGCTGGTTTCCATGGTGTGGACATGGATGTCGTACTTGTACATGCCTTTTATTTCCTCATAAACCGGTCATACCCGCGCGTCCGCGCGGGCGCATGTACCGCGCTCGACGAGGGAGGGCATGAGTATCCTATGCGAATAGCCGGCGCTCGGGTCGCCGATTTTCTCAAGCAGCACGTCCACCGTTATGCAGGCCATGGCTTTCTTGGGCTGCTCGATGGTTGTCAGGTTGATTTTGGGCAAATTGCTGTAAACGATGTTGTCAAAGCCCAACAGGGAAATATCCTCAGGGATGCGCACGTGCGCCTCCTCCGCAGCCTGCATCACGCCCAGCGCCAGCAGGTCTGTGGCGGCGAAAACGGCGCTTTGAACAAGCGGTTTTTGAAAAATTTCTTTGGCGAGCAGATACCCCGCCTGTATTGTGCCCTGCGTGAAGCTGCCGCTGCATAAAACGGGCTCCATGCCAAGTTCCCCGCACGCGTCGAGATAACCCTGCGCGCGAAGCTCGTGCGCCATGCTGTTCTTGCGGGGGCCGAGATAGAGTATGCCCCTGTGACCGAGGGAGTAAA
>JAEWMV010000045.1 GCA_023393045.1 Bacillota bacterium
GCCGAGGGTGCGGTGGGCGCGGGCGCGGGCATGAGCTGTTATTCCCTCAAGGGCGGCATAGGCAGCGCGTCGCGCACGTTCTCGCTCTACGATCATCAATATACTCTGGGCGTGCTCACCCTCACCAACTTCGGGTCGCTGCGCGACTTCACCGTGGGCGGCGCGCACATCGGCCCCAAGCTCTACGAAAAACTCCACGCCAAGGATGAGCCGGACAAGGGCAGCGTCATCATCGTGATCGCCACAGACGCGCCGCTAAGTGACCGCCAGCTTCTTCGCGCGGCGAAGCGCGCGCAGTCCGGCCTTGCGCAAACGGGCAGCATCTCCGGCAACGGCAGCGGGGAAATCGCGCTTGCTTTCACCACGGCAAACCGCGTTTTTCACAAATCGAACGGGCGGCCCGTGGGCCTGCTCCAGCTGCACGAGGATGATATGGATACGGTTTTTCGCGCCGTCATCGAGTGCGTGGGCGAGAGCGTGGTATCTTCCATGTTCCACGCCGCGCGCACCGTCGGCCGCGCGGGCAATATAAGGGAAAGTCTGAAAGAGCTTCTTGAGGAGGGAATATGAGCGACATCAACGAGAATTTCCGCTATCTGAACGTCGGCCTGCCGGAGGACATCGCAAGGCTCAAGGCATGGGGCGATTTTGACGAGGCCGTGCGCCTCATCGATCTGCGGCTCAGGGACGAGCTGCCCGCGCCGCTTCGCGGCTGCTTTGTTGCCGAGCGCGAGATCATGCTGCGCCTTGCGCATGAGTATCCCTTCTCCCATGAGGAAGCGATTGCGCAGGCGAAGGAGAGGATAGACGGTTTTAGCGAAGAGGAGTTTAGGACCCTCATCGACCTCGGCCGCATCGACTGGATTTACGTCGCGGGCGAAAAGCGCTATTTCAGGCGTTTTGTCAACACCCTCATCAAGACCCATCCCGACATCAGGGCGAGGAGCGAGAAAAAAGCCGGCAGGAGCGAAGCTTCGCCCGCCGTCTCCGCGCGTGAGGAGATGCTCAACCGCTCGATGCGCACCATGCGCGAAAAGGGCGAATTTAAAAACTACATCCGCATCCGCGCGAGCGTGAAGATAGCGGACGACGCTTTCGAGCAAGGCCGCCGCGTGAAGGTGTACCTGCCCATACCCGCCGCTTGTTTGCAGCAGAGCGAAATCAAGCTGCTTTCCTTCTCCGAGGAGCCCAAGCATATCAGCGCCGAGGACGCGCCGCAGCGCACTGTCTGCTTTGAGCGTGTGCTCGATGAAAATCGCGAATTCTTCGTGGAATACTCCTATGTGCATACCGCGCGCTACTGCGATCCGACGGCGATCAAAGCCGACGCAAAGCAGCCGGACTTCTTTTTGAACGAGGAAGACCCGCACATCGTCTTCACGCCCTACATCCGCGCCATCGTGGCCGAATTGACGCGCGGCGTGACCGACCCCGTTGAAAAGGCGCGGCGCATCTACGGCTTTGTGACGGGCAAGGTCAAATACTCCTTCATGACAAGCTACTTCGTGCTGGAGAACATCGCGGAAAACGCGGCGCGCAACTTCAAGGGCGACTGCGGCGTGCAGGCGCTGCTCTTCATCACCCTCTGCCGCTGCGCGGGCATCCCCGCGCGCTGGCAGAGCGGACTTTCCGCCGAGCCCTACGACGTGGGCGCGCACGACTGGGCGATGTTCTACATCGCGCCCCACGGCTGGCTTTTCGCGGATCCGTCCTACGGCGGCGCCGCGCACCGCGCGGGCAATGAGGAGCGCCGCTGGCACTATTTCGGCAACCTCGACCCGTATCGCATGGTGGCCAACTGCGAGTTCCAGCATCCCTTCGACCCGCCCATGACCCACTGGCGAGCAGACCCGTACGACAACCAGACGGGCGAGGTGGAATATGAGGACCGTTCGCTGCGCAATAAGGAATACAGCCGCGAGCAGACCATGACCGACTATAAAGAATTGACATAATGAGGATGAAACGCAAATGATGAAGAAACCCCTGCCCTTTGACAAAAAGAAGATCGAGGAGATCGCCAGAACCTATCCCACGCCCTTCTATCTCTACGACGAGGCGGATATCCGCCGCCGCGCGCGCGCGCTCAACGCCGCGTTTTCCTGGAACCCGGGCTTCCACGAGCATTACGCCGTGAAGGCCTGCCCGAACCCTGCCATATTGCAGATCCTCCATGAGGAGGGCTGCGGTACGGACTGCGCGAGCTACGCGGAGCTGATGATCTCCGAGGCGATAGGCGTCGTGGGGGAGGAGCTGATGTTTTCCTCCAACGATACGCCCGCCGAGGATTTCGAGTACGCGAGAAAGCTTGACGCCATCATCAACCTCGACGACGTCAGCCACATCGATTTCCTCGCCAAGCACGGCGGCATCCCCGAAACCATCTGCTGCCGCTTCAACCCGGGTGGGGAGTTCCGCATCGGCACGCAGATCATGGGCAACCCCGCGGACGCGAAGTTCGGCATGACGCGCGCGCAGCTCACGGAGGGCTTTAAAAAGCTCAAGACCATGGGCGCGAAGCGCTTCGGCCTGCACGCTTTCCTTTCCTCCTGCAATACGGACAATATGTATTACCCCACGCTCGCAAAGCTCCTTTTCACCACCGCGCGGGAACTGCACGACGAGGTGGGGGTGGAAATCGCCTTCATCAACCTCTCGGGCGGCATCGGCATCCCGTACAGGCCGGAGGATTCGGCCACGGACATCGCCTTTGTGGGCGCGAAAGTGCGCGAGGTCTATGCGGAGGTCTTTGGCAACACGGACATCCGCCCCGCCATTTTCACGGAACTCGGCCGCTATATGACCGGCCCCACAGCCTATCTCGTCACCAAGGCCATCCATCACAAGGATACCTATAAGCGCTTCGTCGGCGTGGACGCGTGCGCGGCCAACCTCATGCGCCCCGCGATGTATGGCGCATACCACCACATCACGGTACTGGGCAAGGAGGACGCGCCCGAGGATCATCTCTACGATGTGACGGGTTCGCTCTGCGAGAGCAACGATCGTTTCGCGGTGGACCGCATGCTGCCCAAGGTGGACGAGGGGGATATCCTCGTCATCCACGACACGGGCGCGCACGGCTTTTCCATGGGCTATAACTACAACGGCAAGCTCAGGAGCGCGGAGCTGCTGCTCCGTGAGGACGGTAGCGTGAAGCTCATCCGCCGCGCCGAAACCAACAGGGATTATTTCGCCACGCTCGACGTGTTGAACCTGCCCCGCCTTTCGGAGGAAAAATAATGGCAAACCCAAACAAAATCGAAAAGCTTAACCTCGGGCAGTTTCCCACGCCCATGTATGAATTGAAGCGCCTCGGGCAGGCAATCGGCAGGCGGCTCTACGTCAAGCGGGACGACCTTTCCGGCGTGAGCACGGGCGGCAACAAGGTAAGGAAGCTTGAGTATCTTTTAAAGGACGCCGTCGATCAGGGTGCGGACGTCGTTTTAACCACGGGCGGCGCGCAGAGTAACCACGCCATGCTCACGGCCGCCTGCTGCAACATGCTGGGGCTGGAGTCCATGCTCGTGCTCATGGGGCGCGGCGTGAAGGGCCGTGTCGGCAACCTGATGATCGACGAGCTTTTGGGCACGACCGTGCGCTTTGTGGAGAGCGGCTCGTATGACGATGTGTATGAAGAAATGCACCGCATCGAGGACGCGCTTCGCGCCGAGGGCAAAAAGCCCTATCACATCCCCGTGGGCGGCAGCGTGGCGCTGGGGGCGCTGGGCTATGTGGACTGCGCGAGGGAGATCTTTTCCGAAGCGCTCGAGATGGGCGTGAAGATCGACCGCATCGTGTGCACAGCGGGCAGCGGCGGCACCATGGCAGGGCTCGTGCTTGGCGCGCTTCTCTACGGGGACGGCTGCCGCGTGACGGGCGTCGCCGTGGGGGACGAGCGCTTTGAGGATGTCGTGGCGGAGCTTGTCAACGGCGCGGCGGGGCTTCTGGGCAAGGATATCCGTATCGCGCCCGAAGCGGTGGACGTTTACCCCTGCTTTGGCGCGGGGTACGCGCAGCCCTCGAAGGAGGGCCTCGCGGCGATACGCCTCATGGCAAAAACCGAAGGGCTCATCCTCGACCCCGTCTACACGGGCAAGACCATGGCGGGGCTTATCGAGATGTGCGAAAAGGGCGTTATCGGCAAGGATGAAAAGGTGCTGTTCCTGCACAGCGGGGGCATCGCGGCGGTGTTTGCCATAGACCCGGTCAAGACGGTGGAATAAAGAAGGCGGCATGAAAAAGACGATTGGCATCATGGGCGGCATGGGGCCTTTGGCCACGGCCGACCTGTATAAAAAAATCGTGCTGAACACGGACGCGGCGCGCGACGGCGACCACATCCATGTGGTGATCGACTCCAACACCGCCGTGCCGGACAGGACCGCGGCGATACTGGGCGCGGGGGAATCCCCTGTGCCGGAGCTTGTAAAATCCGCAAAGCTCTTAGAGAACGCGGGCGCGGATTTTCTCATCGTGCCCTGCAACACGGCGCACTACTTCCTTGAGGACGTATTGAAG
>JAEWMV010000067.1 GCA_023393045.1 Bacillota bacterium
ATCCGGCGCGCTCGACCTTGCGCTCGCCGCGTTCTTTGACAGCGACCAATTGACAGGCCTCCCCATCCACGAGCAGGAGATCTTCCTCGTGGTGCCAAGCTCCCACCCGCTCGCCCCGCGCGGCGAGGTGAAATTGAGCGAATTGCAGGACGAAAAGTTCGTCATGATCACCCCCAACAGCAGCCTGCGCAAGCTCATCGACGACGCGTTCAAACTCGCGGGCTTCGAGCCGCGCATCGCCATGGAGGCGGAGGAGTGCAACGCCATGGCCTCCTTTGTGGGCGGGCGCTTCGGCCTCGCGCTGATGCCCAAAATCCCCTCGCTCTCCTCCTATCAGGTGTCGCTTTTACACATCACGGATGTGCGTGTCGCGCGCAAAATCTACCTCGTGTGGAAGAAGGACAGGGAGTTGGGTGAACCCATCGAGCAGCTCAAGCAGTACATACTCGGGCAGGCGGCCAAAATAAGCGGCGCGTAATTGCGCCGCCAAACTGTATTTTTATGCCCTTTCGGCGCATGCCGCATTGGCGGACCCTAGAATTCCCGCCTGCGTTCAATGAAATAAAATTCAATAAATATGCATAATAATTAGCTTGACACTTCCATATATTGTCCGTTATAATAGGTCAAACTTAAAGTCGGCTCGCACGGCCGCATAAACTTGCAAACAGCATAGCAGCGCACCGGTCACGATGTTTGTATGGTCTTGCGGCAATCGCAGGGCTTTTTTTTAGGGCCGGGGTCGCCCCGCTTCCAGACGGTAAAATGCCTTCGCGGCAGCAGGAGGTAAAGATATATGGAGCAAATGAACCGGAAACTGATCCTTGAGGAAGGCGGCGAGTATCTGGGATACGGGTTCGGCGCGAGGGAAACGCGCGTGTGCGAAATCGTGTTCAACACCTCAATGGTGGGCTATCAGGAAATCGTCTCCGACCCGTCCTACACCGACCAGGCGGTCGTAATGACCTATCCTCTCATCGGCAACTACGGCATTACGGATGAGGATTACGAAACCCGCGTGCCCACGCTGGGCGGCTTCATCGTAGGCGAATATAACGACCGCCCCTCGAATTTCCGCGCTACGAAAACGCTTTGCGAAATGCTGGAGGAGCACGGCATCCCGGGCATCGGCGGCATAGACACGCGCAAGCTCGCGCGCAGCATACGCGATTTGGGCAGCCGGCGCGCGCTGATAACGGACGCCTCGACCACGGTGGAAGAAGGGCTCCGCCTGATCGCCGAAACGCCTGCCGCGCGCGACGCCGTAGGGCGGGTGAGCTGCCGCAAGGCCTGGCATGCCCGCACGCCGAGCCACCGCTTCAACGTGGTTGCGGTGGACTGCGGCATCAAATTGAACATCATCCGCTCCCTCAACGCGCGCGGCTGCAACACGACCGTGGTGCCCTACGACACCCCGGCCGCGGATATCCTCGCCATGCAGCCGGACGGCCTCTTCCTCTCCAACGGCCCGGGCGACCCCGAGGACGTGGCCCCCGTCATCGAGCTGGTGCGGCAAGTACGCGGGCAACTGCCTATTTTCGGCATCTGCCTCGGGCACCAGATGATTGCCCTTGCCTACGGCGCGAAAACCTATAAAATGAAATTCGGCCACCGCGGCGGCAACCACCCGGTCAAGAACCTCGCCACCGGCAAAATAGAAATCACCTCACAGAACCACAGCTACGCGGTGCTTGCGGATTCGCTCCCGGGCACCGGGCTTGAGGCGACGCACATCAATCTTTTGGATCAAACCGTTGAAGGCCTTGCCTGCACAGCAGACAAGGTCTTTTGTGTTCAGTACCACCCCGAGAGCGCGCCCGGCCCGCAGGACAGCGCGTATCTCTTCGACAGGTTCCTTATGAGCATGGAGGAGGAAAAGCGGCATGCCTAAGAGGACGGATATCCATAAGGTGATGGTGATAGGCTCCGGCCCCATCGTAATCGGCCAGGCCGCGGAATTCGATTACGCGGGCACACAGGCCTGTCTGGCGCTGCGTGAGGAGGGATACGAGGTGGTGCTCGCCAACTCCAACCCCGCCACCATCATGACGGACAAGGCCGTGGCGGACAAAATCTATATGGAGCCGCTCATGCTCGAGTACGTAGCGCGCATCATCCGCCGCGAGCGGCCGGACGCCATATTGCCCGGCATCGGCGGGCAGACGGGGCTCAACCTCGCCATGCAACTTGAAAAGAAGGGCGTGCTGCGCGAGTGCCAGGCGGAGCTTCTGGGCACCACGGGCAAGAGCATAGAGCGCGCGGAGGACCGCGCGCTGTTCAAGCGGATGTGCGAGTCGATAGGCGAGCCTGTGCTGCCCTCCCTCATCGCGCGCACTTTGGAGGAAGGGCTTGACGCGGCGCGGCAAATCGGCTATCCCGTGGTGCTGCGCCCCGCGTTCACGCTGGGCGGCACGGGCGGCGGCTTCGCGGACGCCGAGGAGGAATGCCGGGAATTGATGAAAAATGCGCTCAAGCTTTCCCCCGTACACGAGGTGCTGGTGGAAAAGAGCATCAAGGGCTTTAAGGAAATCGAGTACGAGGTCATGCGGGACGCAAACGACACAGCCATCGCCATCTGCAATATGGAAAACCTCGACCCCGTGGGCATCCACACCGGGGATTCCATCGTGGTATGCCCGAGCCAGACGCTGACCAATAAGGAATACCAGCTTTTGCGCGACAGCGCGCTCAAAATCATACGGGAGTTAAAAATCGAAGGCGGGTGCAACGTGCAGTTCGCGCTCGACCCGCAGTCCTTCCAATATTATCTTATAGAAGTAAACCCGCGCGTGTCCCGCTCGTCCGCGCTTGCGAGCAAGGCGAGCGGCTACCCCATCGCCTACGTTTCGGCCAAGATCGCGGTGGGCATGACTCTCGATGAAATCCGCATCGCCAACACGCCCGCAAGCTTCGAGCCCGCGCTCGATTATGTGGTGACGAAGCTGCCGCGCTTCCCGTTTGACAAATTTGCGGACGCCAACAACCGCCTTTCCACCCAGATGAAGGCCACGGGCGAGAGCATGAGCGTGGGCGCACGATGGAGGAAAGCCTGTTGAAGGCAGTGCGCTCACTTGAAATCGGCGTATATCATCTGCATATGAAAAAGTTTGACCGCATATCGGTCGATGAGCTGATGGACTACATTGCGCGCGGCACGGACGACCGCATTTTCGCCATTGCGGAACTGTTCCGTAAAGGCGCGGATGTTGCGGCCGTAAGCGAGGTCACGCGCATCGACCCCCTGTTTTTAAACAAGCTCGCCCATATTGTCGAGCTGGAGAAGGAGGGCGCGGCGCATCCGTTCGACGCGGACGAACTGCGCTGCCTTAAGCAGTACGGCTTCTGCGACCGCGCGATTGCCGGTCTTTGGAAGTGCGCCGAGGGCGAAGTGTACGCGCTGCGGCAAAAGCACGGCATTTTCCCCGTGTATAAGATGATCGACACCTGCGCCTCGGAGTTCGACTCCTATATCCCCTACTTCTATTCGACCTACGCCCAGGAGAACGAATCCGTTGTTTCGGATAAAAAGAAGATCGTCGTGCTCGGCGCCGGTCCCATCCGCATCGGGCAGGGCATCGAGTTCGATTACAGCACGGTGCATGCGGTGATGACCATTAAAAAAGCAGGGTACGAGGCCATCATCATCAACAACAACCCCGAAACCGTGTCCACGGATTATACCTGTTCGGACAAGCTCTATTTCGAGCCGCTCACCCCCGAGGACGTGATGAACATCGTGGAGCTGGAAAAGCCGCTGGGCGTCATCGCAACGCTTGGCGGACAAACAGCCATCAACCTTGCGCAGCCGCTTGCCGCGCGCGGCGTGAGCATCATCGGCACAGGATGCGAGGCCATCGAGCGCGCCGAAAACCGGGATTCGTTTGAAAAGGTGCTCAAAAGCCTTTCCATCCCCCAGCCGCAGGGAAAAGCCGTCACCCGCATCGAGGACGGCGTGGCGGTCGCCGCCGCCATCGGCTACCCCGTGCTGGTGCGCCCCTCGTACGTCCTCGGCGGCCGGGCGATGGAGGTCGTCTACGGGCAGGACCAGCTCGCGCGCTACATCCGCAACGCCGCCGAAATGACGCCCGAGCACCCGGTCCTGAT
>JAEWMV010000078.1 GCA_023393045.1 Bacillota bacterium
CCGCGCAGGCGGCCACACTGCGCGAGGAAGTGGCGAGATTCCGGCTCAACGACACGTACGAGCACGACAGGCTTTCTTCCATTTCCCTGCTCAAGGACGCCGCGAAGGAAAAACCCGCGCTGCCGGAAGCGGCCGCCGCGCTGGGCAAGTATTGATGCGCCAAACACCGTAAAGGATGAACAGGCCCCGGAAGCTTCGCGCTTTCCGGGGCCTTGCTTTGTCGATTGAATCATGTAAAAAGGTGTTTTGCGCTTATTGCGCCGCCCATTCGTCGAGCTTGCGCATGATGGCGTTATAGGTGTCGTTGCAGATATCGGGAAGATCCCCGCCCAGCGCGTCCGCCGCCTGCGCGAAGCCCTGATCGATGGCGGCCTTCAGTTCCGCGAGCTTGCTCTTGTCCCCGCCGGAAATGGCCTTGGCGAAGTCCACAATCCTTTGGCTGACCGCCTCGACGCCCCATTCCCCTTCTTCGGAAACAAGCTGCGCCGCCTCCTCCCTCGCCTCGGTATCCACGAAGAGGACATCTTCTGCGCAAAGCAGATCCTCCATATTCTTTCCCTGGTGGGCAATGAGCCGCATCACGATATCCAGGAGCGACTGCGTCGCCCTGCGGGTATCCTCCTGAAGGCGCTTTATCTCATCCGCGTATTTGGCTCCCTGCGCGTTATATCCGACGCTTTGGGGGGGCGCGCCGCCGATATCCACAACGGCCGCGGGCTGCTCGTCGGCGGAAGCCAACTGTTCCTGAACGACGGCATTCTTCGCCTTGGGAAGGTACTCCTCCCTTTCCGGCTGCGAGACTTTGACCACATGGGGCCCGGTTCGAATCCTTTCGATCATCGCGCTCTTCCTCCTTGAACATGGTTTGTCTAATATATCGGAAGAATTCGCAAGCAAGTTTAACGCATTAAGGAAAAAGGCCCGCGCGGGGCCGCTTGCACATCGTTTTCCCTTTATGCGCCCACCGTCTTGACAACTCCTGTTTTTGGATTTATAATCTCAATAGTTAGATGCAACTAACCAGCGCCGGACGGCGCGTTCTTTTGACCCAATGGTTAGTTTTAACTAACCAGAGCGCGCGGGCGGGCGGCTCCGGCGGCCGCCAAAGCGGATAGGGAGGCGACGGATAATGAACAGGGAATTTGAATTATATCTTGCGACCCACTGCGCGCCGGTGCTCTGCGGCAGGAAGCCCGCGGCGTTGTTTTCCGAAAGGAAACTGCCTGAAAACTGCGTCTGGGTGTCGGTGCGGCGGCGCGGGCTGCACATGCTCAAGCTCCGTTGGCGCGACAACGCGCTGACGCTGCTCTATGACCCGGCGCCGCTTGCTGCCGCGCTTGACGAAACAGCGGCACGGCAGCGGCTCGCGGCGCTGGGGTATCCTGTGGAGCGGAGTTTGCGCGCGCAGCTCGCCTTCCTGCGCAAAAGGTTCCTCGAAGCCGCGGATTTTCCGCACGAGGTCGGCTTTTTCCTCGGCTATCCGGCGCAGGATGTGATCGGCTTCATGGAATGCGGGGACTGCAAGCTCCGCGGCGCATGGAAGGTTTTCGGCGACGCGAAACACGCCGCCGCGCTCTTTGAGGAATACGCGCGCTGCCGCAGCGCACTCCTCGCGCACATCGGAAGCGGCGGCAGTATTTTTAACGCGGACCTGCCCGCCCTGGCGGGCTGAAAGCGGATAAAACGGAGGGATATTCTATGAAAACGGCGATTGTTTATTGGAGCGGAACAGGCAACACGAAGGCGATGGCGGGAGCGATCGCGGCCGGCATGAAAGAGAAGGGCGCGCAGGCCGACGTGTTTGCCGTGGACGAGGTGAACGCCTCGATCGTAAACGACTACGACAAACTGGCCCTCGGCTGCCCGAGCATGGGCGTGGAGGAATTGGAGGAAAACGAATTCGCGCCGTTCTTCGACGCGGTTGAAGCCAAGCTTTCCGGCAGGAAAGTGGCGCTTTTCGGCTCCTACGGCTGGGGCGACGGCGAATGGATGCGCAACTGGTTTTCACGCGCGCAGGACGCGGGCGCAAACCTCTGCGGCGAGGGCTTCATCCAGCAGGACGCGCCGGACGAGGCCGCCTGCCGCGATTTCGGCGCGCAATTCGCGGATTTTTAATTAGCTAACGACTCCTGTGAATAAGGCCGGGGCATGGTTGCGTTAACGCGGCTATGCCCTGGTCGATTTTGGAGCGTCCCAAAAGCACGCTTTACGCGCCGGGCTTATTCATTCCCCACGATCCGAAGTATGGAAGCGAGGTTTTTATCGATACACCTGTCCAGTTCGGCCAATTCCGGCGATTGATGCTCCGCCGGAATTTCGGCGGGCAAATATGCCGCGCTCCATCGCGCTTCGTCCCAAAGTGATTTGGGCGGGTTGACCGAAAAGCGATACTGCCTGCCCGCGGGCGTAATCGTCGCCATAACGGGCGTCCTGCCGGATTCCCTTGTGTAGGAGAGATAGTTGACATAAAGCGTCCAGTCGTCTTTTTCATTGAATATCATGAGGAAAAACACCGAATCCAGCCTGTCCTCCGTGCAGAGCACGGTTTCGTCATGAATCCACGGGGCGTAGAGCAAGCCCGCATATTCCTCCCTGCCCCGCGCAGCGGCATCCAAAACGCACTGCCTCTCAATTTCCTTCATTTTGCTTTCAAACGCATCCGGCTCGAGCGGCTCATATTCTTTATGAGGGCAATCGAAGCCGAACCATTTGCGGTACGGTAGCGTCGCGTCGATAAGCGTCCACCTGCCCTCCAGGTAAGCGGCGGCGCAGATATGATCCTGCTCGTCTCCATAGCAATCCCGCGAGAGGTGCGCGTATTTGGCGGGAATCCCCAATGTGTGCAGCATGGAAACGATGAGGTTGGAATAATCCCCGCACGTCCCGCTTTTCATCTTCAGCAAATCGGTATCGCTGCGCTGCAAAGGGAAATATGGCGCGTTTAGCCTGCTGTATTCTATGTTTTCGTCAAACCACGCGAACAGGTTCACGAACAAGGCGCGGATATCCGCCGTCCCCTGTTTCATTTGCGCGCACAGCGCGCGCACCTCGGCGCAGCCGGGATGAATATAATGATATTCGCTTCCAAATCCGCTCATCCACTACCTCGTTGCGATTCTTTGCGGCTCCCCGGCCGCCGCCTCCATTGTACCCAATGCGGCTTTGGAACACAAGCGTACAAGAAGGGCCGACTGCGCTTGTGCAATCAGCCCTCTGTAGCTCTTAGTTCACTCGTTTTGCCCCACTTATTCACTAAGAGCCGAAAAAGCAAGCGTTGTTCCGCCGTCGGGCGCGCTAAGTCGCTGTCCTGATATCCGCCCTGTCCAGGCGCGCCCCCGCCTCCTCAAAGGGAGGCTTTCCCGCCGCGACGCAGGCGCCGCAATAGGCGAGGTTCCTGCCGTGATAGACGGAGCCCTGCTCCGTTCGCGCATAGCGCTCGTTGAGCGCGCTCAAATCGCGCACCTCCGGCGCGCCATGCTCCAAAGCGGCGTCCGCCAAACAGCCGTTGTCCGGGCCCACGAGTATGTGCCCGTCCTTCGTGCGGCACGCGAGCACGCGCTCCCCCGCCCCGGCGGCTGGGTCCACCGCGCACACGAACACCGTTCCCGCGGGCCATGCGCAAAGCTGCTCCGAGAGCACGCGCGCGGCCGCGCGCACGTCAAAGCGCGGGATGTCGTTGGTCAGCTCATACACGGACAGCCGCGCGTCCACGCGCTTGACCACGCCCGCCATCGCGCCGGCGCCGTTGCCGTCCCCGAAGTCCGTGAGGAGCACAACAGAAGGCAGCGCCATATCAGCTCTCCTTCACGATGTCCAGCAGCCATTCCGAGCCGCCTTCTATGCCGTAGGTGCGCGCGAAATCCTTGCGGTTCATGGCGACGCCCATGAAGCCCGAGGAGCTGTTGTAGAGGATTTCCCCCTCGGGGGAGGCGTAGCCGAAGGAGCGGTGATAGAGCATGGGCTTGTCGAACACGGTTTTATCCCGCCAGCGGATGCGAACGCGCACGGTATCCCCCTGCCCGATTCCGGTTTTTTCAAACGCCTCTATGCGGATGTTCGTCTCCAGATTGCCAAAGGGTTCCATCAACTCCGTCACGCAGCCGGAGGCGGCGTGCATTTCAATCGATACCGGCGGAATAGAGAACGTGACGATATCCCCTGCCGGATAGGCAGGGCCCACGCCCGCATAGTCGATGACGCCCGCGGCGAGCTTCGCCGCGCAATAGGCAAACAGGTCGCGCCCGTGGAAGATGCTCGTCTTCTCCGTGCCCTTCAAGCGGTTGGCCTTTTCATCGATCTCCCTGATTTCGGCAACGCCGAACTCCTCCACCGCGCCGGTTAAGCTTCCATTGTCGGGGGAAACGATATAATAGCCGTTTTTCGTGAGCGCGACGCTTGCTTTCCGAGAAGTGCCCACGCCCGGGTCCACGACGGAAACGAATATCGTCCCCTTCGGCCAGAAGGGCAGCACACCGCGCAGGTTCGACGAGGCTTTTTCGATGTTGAATTTGGGTATGTTGTGGGCGATGTCAAACACCTCGAGCGCGGGATCGACGCTTTTGCACACGCCGAACATCGCGCCGCTCGATACGCCGAAGTCCGTCTGCATGGCGATGCAGGGTTTTCTCATG
>JAEWMV010000136.1 GCA_023393045.1 Bacillota bacterium
GTTCTATACGAGAATCTATCGGAGGATAGAGGAATAATTGGCGATTGACTGCGTCAATCGCCAGTGAATAGTGAATAACTATGGTTTAAGAAACGGTCTCCGCTTTAAGAAGGGGGCCGTTTCCATATCCGCTCAGGCGCGAACGTCCGTTTCCAACGCACCACAAGCACACGTCCCTACAACCCGGAACACAAAAATCCCCGCCGCAGCGGCAGTTATTCACTATTCACCATTCGTTGTTAGTTGCAAAAATCTCCACCGAAGCGGGGATTTTTGCCTGTCAATTGTCAATTCCCCATAAGCAGCTCCATCGCCTGATCGTAGATGACATCGAGTTTGGAAAAGTCCATCGCCGCGACGTAGTAGCGTTCGAGCTCGTCGTGGATGGCCTTTGAGAGGGCCACCTGCGACTGGGCGCGGACGATGAGCTCCCCGGCGTGGAAGAGAAGGGAGCGCATCGCGTCCGCCTCGCGCTCGGGAATGGGGCGGTAGAGCCCTTCGATAAGATGCGTGGTACCAGACGCCGCGTCGTGGAAGCGGTTGGCGGCGGTAAAGGCGAGGCCCCGCTCCGGCAGCAGCACATGATCCGTCTTTTGCGCGAAGAGGGAGCAAGGGCAGAGGATTATGCGCTCTCCCGCATCCCGCGCGGCGGCGGCGACGCGCGCGAGCAGCAGTTCGGAAGCCGCGCCCCATTCGTCAGGCACGGCGGTCATGTCCTTGCACAGCGCGCCGAGCGTTTCGTGAAAAAACTCCACGCGGCCCACGGAAACCGCGCTCAACAGGCGGTATTCCACCGCGCCCGCGCCCTGTGATCCTTCCGGAAGGCGCAACTGCGCGGCGGCGCGCACGGCTCCTTCGTCCACGTAGCGCGCGGCAATGGTGCGGCAGCGGGCAAGCAGCGCGCCCGCGGCGGCGATGAAGGCGGAGGCCTGCGCGTGGCAAGCGTTTGCCTCGTCCGAAAGGCGGATGATTTCGGGCATGTGCGCGCGCAGGAGCGCGCCGTCCCACGCGTCGCCCGCGTTGAGCAGCGTGTCGCGCGCGCCGGGATAGACGGGGTCGAGCATATGCGGCGCGGTGCCGTCTATCATCGCGCGCCGCGTGGTGCGGTCGATGATCGCGTCGAGGGAATCCGGGTCGCTCGCGCAGGGGATGAACTCCACCGTATGCCCTTGCTGCAAAAGCGCGCTGCCAATCTTTTTCATCAGCGTGCTTTTGCCGCTGCCCGGGCCGCCCTTTAAAATGACCGCCCCGTAGCCTTCCGGCCCGAGCAGCCGCTCGAAGTAGGAAACAAAACCCCGCTCTGTTTTGCTTGCAAGGAAAAAACGAATCGCGCCGTCGTCCATTGGGTTGGACCTCCTTCACATGCTCGAATTTCACAACATAGTATGTGGCATACGTCAACACCTGTGAAAAGGAGGCGATCCGTTGGTAACGCTGACTTATCTTCACATCCTCTATATCGCGCTGATTTTTGTGATGCTCACCCTCATGGCCTTTCGCAAAAGCATTGTGCTGCCCTGCGTGGCGGGCGTACTCATCATCGGCTGGGCGGCAACGAAAAGCGCGATCGGCGGCGTGCAGGCACTCTTCAACGCCCTCGTCTGGGCGGGAGGGGAGTTCTGGGGTATCATCGCCGTGATATCGCTCGTCGTGGCGATGTCAAAGGCGCTTTCGGCCATCGGCGCGGACGCGCTCATCATCCGCCCCTTTAGCCGCTACATGAAAAACAGAAGCGTCACCTTCCTGCTGCTGGGCCTCGTGATGTTCGCCGTTTCCATCTGCATATGGCCTTCGCCTGCGGTTGCGCTCGTGGGGGCCATTATTTTGCCCCTCGCGCTTGAAACGGGCATCCCCGTCGTGTGGGCCGCCGTGGCGATGAACCTCTTCGGCCACGGCATCGCGCTTTCGGGGGACTTCTTTATCCAGGGCGCGCCCACCATCACCGCCAAGGCTGCGGACACAACGGTCGGCGCGCTGATGCGCGAGAGCGTCGTGCTTTGGGCCGTGATGGCCGTCGTCACCGTGACGGCGGCGTTTATCATGTTTCGGCGCGATGTGAAAAAGCGGCCCCCGGTTAAGGTCGAGCGGGCCGCCGTTGCTGCGGAAAAACCCAAGCCCGCCGCGGTGGCGATGGCCATCGTCACGCCCGCCGCGTTCGTGCTCGACGTGGTGTTCATGCTGCTCTTCAAGCTGCAGGGTGGGGATGCCACGGCGCTCGTGGGCGGCACGGCGCTGATGATACTCGTCGCCGCGACCTGTCTAAACGGCGGCGTGATGAAGGCGTTTGACACGGTGATCGACCATCTCAAGAACGGCTTCGGCTTCGGCATAGAAATCTTCACGCCGGTCGTCTTCATCGCGGGCTTCTTCTTCCTCGGCGGCGCGGACGGCGCGAAGGCGGTGCTTGGCGCCGAAACGGGCATCATGAACGACATCGGCCTCTACCTCGCGCAGAACGTGCCCATTTCCCGCGTGCCCGTGGTCATCGCGGAGGCGCTCGCGGGCTTTGTCACGGGCCTGGACGGCTCCGGCTTCTCCGGGCTGCCCATCGTGGGCGCGACGGCCGCGACCTTTGCGCAGGCGCTGCCCGTCAATAAGGAAATGCTCGCGTCCCTCGGCCAGATCATCACCGTTTGGGTGGACGGCGGCACGCTCATCCCGTGGGCGGTCATCCCCGTGGCCGCGATATGCGGCGTCAAGCCGGAGGAGCTGGTGCGCAAGAACGTCATCCCCGTGTTCGCCGGCCTCGCCGCGACCATCATCGTCGCATGCTTCCTCGTATAAACGCGCGCGGGCGGCTGTCAGCCGCCCGCGCACAACTAATAACTAAAAGTGAATAGTGAACAGGTACAAGTAAGAAGGGATTGAGCTTTGCTCAATCCCTTCATTCAGTAGTTATTCGTTATTCACTATTAGCTATTCACTGTTATCGAGTAATCTGCGATTACTCGATAACCTCGCTCACCGCGCCCGCGCCCACCGTGCGGCCGCCCTCGCGGATGGCGAAGCGAAGTCCCTTCTCGATGGCGATCGGCGTAATCAGCGTGATCTCCATGTCGATGTGGTCGCCAGGCATAACCATCTCCACCCCGTCCGGCAGCTTGATCACGCCCGTCACGTCCGTCGTCCTGAAGTAGAACTGCGGACGGTAGC
>JAEWMV010000143.1 GCA_023393045.1 Bacillota bacterium
CTCCGTCAGGGCAGCCGCGGCGGCACGGACGGCGGCGCCATCAACCCCGCGCTCGACGGGTGCGTGGTGGGCGGCATCAGCGTGCCCTGCCGCTACATCCATTCCCCCGCGAGCATCGCGTCCGTGAAGGACATTGAAAACGCCTATAAGCTCGCGGACGCTTTCCTCAGGACCAAAAAATTCGACGAGGTGCTTTGATTATGGAAAATCAGACTCTTGAAAAAATACTCACCACCTACGGCCCCACGGGCCATGAGGACAGAATAAGCGCGCTGCTCGCGGAGCTCGTCTCCCCCTATGCGGACGAGGTGTATAACGACAAGCTGGGCAACCTCATCGCCGTCAAGCGCGGCACCTCCGGCAAGAAGGTGCTTTTGACCGCGCACATGGACCAGATCGGCCTCGTCGTCGTCGCCATAGACGAGAAGGGCTTCCTTCGCGTATCCAACGTGGGCGGCGTGAACCCCGTGCTCTCCGCCACGCATCAGGTCGTGTTCGAGAACGGCACGCGCGGCGCGGTGTATTTCGAGCGCGTGGAAAAGGGCCTTGCCGAGGTGAAGATGAACCACATCTTCATCGACATCGGCGCCGAGAGCCGCGAGGAGGCGGAAAAACTCGTCAGTATCGGCGACATGTGCATCTTCGTGGGAAATTTCGCCCACATGGGCAACAGGCTTTCCTGCTCCACGCTCGACGACAGGATTTGCTGCGCCGTGCTGGTGGAGGCCATCAAGCAGGCAAAGAGCGAGCATGACGTGTATTACGTCTTTACAGTGCAGGAGGAGGTCGGCCTTCGCGGCGCGGGCGCAGTTGCCTACGCCGTTGAGCCGGATCTTGGCATCAGCCTCGACGTGACCGGCACGGGCGACCTGCCCGAGGCGCTGCCCATGGCCGTTGAACTGGGCAAGGGCCCCACCGTCAAGGTCATGGATTCCTCCGTCATCGTGCCCCCCGTCGTGCGCCGCTTTATGGAAGACGCGGCGACGGAGGCGGGCATCCCCTTCCAGCGCGAGGTGCTGCGCGCGGGCGGCACGGACACGGGCGCTGTGCAAAGGAGCCGCGGCGGCGTACTCGCTGGCTGCATCTCCATCGGCACGCGCTACATCCATTCCCCGGTTGAAACCTGTGACATGCGCGATTTTGACAACGCGGTCAGGCTGCTTTGCGCCTGCCTCGCCCAAAAGGAGCTGCCGCATAAATGATTGCCCAAAGGCTTACGCGCCTTCGCGCGCTGATGAAGGAGCACAACCTCGCGGCTTACTACGTACCCACGGACGATTTCCATCTGAGCGAGTATGTGGGCGCGCATTTCAAGGCGCGCGTGTACATGACGGGCTTCACGGGTTCAGCCGGCACGCTCGTCGTCACGCCCGAAGAGGCGCGGCTGTGGGTGGACTCCCGTTACTTCATCCAGAGCGAGATGCAAACGGCAGGCACGCCCGTCACCGTCATGAAGATGGGGGAGGAGGGCGTGCCCGCCATCGCGGAATATCTTATGGACACGCTGCCCGAGGGCTCCGCGCTGGGCTTTGACGGGCGCACCGTCAGCGCGCAGTGGGCGCTCAAAACGCAGCGCATGCTCGCCGCGAAAAACGTTGCGCTCAACCCCGGCCTCGACCTCGTGGGGGACATCTGGGAGGATCGGCCTCCCCTCCCCTGCGGCAAGGTCTGGGCGCTCTCCATTGAATACGCGGGCAAAAGCGCGGCGGAAAAACTCGCCGAGGTGCGCAGGGTCATGGAGGAAAAGGACGCGGACGCGCATGTGCTCACCTCGCTCGACGACATCGCGTGGCTTTTGAACATACGCGGGGACGATGTTGTGAACACCCCCGTCGCGCTCGCCCACCTCGTCGTGGAGCGCGACGAGGCGTATCTCTTTATAGACGGCGCAAAGCTCGACGAACCCGTGCGGGATTATCTCGCGCATCTTGACGTGACCGTGCTGCCCTATGAAGACGTGTACGGCTTTGCCAAAAGGTATGACGAGGGCTGCGCGGTGCTGCTTTCGACCGACCGGGTCAACTACGCGCTCTATAACGTGCTTGCCAAGGACGCCATCATCATCGACGCGGAGAATCCCGAGCGCCTGGCCAAGGCGATCAAGAACCCCACGGAAGTCGAGAACCTTCGTCGCGCGCACGTCAAGGACGGTCTCGCGCTCACGCGCTTCATCAAGTGGGTCAAGGAGAACGCGGGCAAAGTGGAGATGGATGAAATCTCCGCCGCAGACTATTTGGAGGATCTCCGGCGCGCGCAGGAGGGATTCCTTGGCCTAAGCTTCGATACCATCTGCGCCTACGGCGCGCACGCCGCGCTGCCGCATTATTCCGCCACAGGCGAAACGAAGGCCGCCATCGAGCCGCGCGGGCTTCTCCTGGTCGATTCCGGCGGGCAGTACCTCGAGGGCACCACGGACGTGACGCGCACGTTTGCCGTGGGCGAGCTCAACGATACGGAGAAAAAACACTTCGCGCTGGTGCTGCGCGGCATGCTCGCGCTCTCCAATGCGCGTTTTCGCTACGGCTGCCGGGGCGCGAACCTCGACGCGCTCTGCCGCGCGCCGCTGTGGGAAGCCGGGCTCGACTTCAAGCACGGCACGGGCCACGGCGTCGGCTATCTTCTGGGCGTGCACGAGGGGCCCAACAATTTCTCATGGAAGATAGAGGGGGATAAGATCACCTCCTGCGTCTTCGAGGAAGGCATGGTCACCAGCGACGAGCCGGGATTGTACTTCGAGGGAAGCCACGGCATCAGGACGGAAAATGAGATCGTCTGCCTTGCGGACGAAAAGAACGAATTCGGCCAGTTCATGCGCTTTGAAACGCTCACCTGCGCGCCGATCGATTTGGACGCGATCGACCCCGCGCTCCTGAACGAAACGGAGAAAAGGCAGCTCAACGCTTACCACGCCTTCGTCTTTGAAAAACTCGCGCCCCTCATGGACAGGGAGGAGCGCGAATGGCTGCGCAGATACACGCGTTCTATTTGAAAGTGAAAGAATGAGCATATTCAAGAACTATTTCGGACGCTACAAGTTCCCTTTTTTTGCGGCGGTGCTCTGCGTTTCCTGCGAAGCGGTGTGCGATCTGCTGGGCCCCACCATCATGGCGAAGATCATCAACGAGGGCATCGAACTCTCAAGCATCGGCAATGTGCTTTCAAACGGCGGCTGGATGCTGTTCGTCACCTTCCTCGGCGCGATCTTCGCCGTTGCGCGCAACATGCTCGCCAGCCGCGTTTCCCAGCGGCTCGGCGCGGATCTGCGCTACGACCTGTTTTCAAAAATCATGCGCTTTTCGGAGCACGCGGCGGATGAAATCCAAAGCGGCTCCTTAATTACGCGCCTCACCAACGACGTGCAGCAGGTCACGCAGTTCGTCAACGGCACCATGCGCATCTTCTTCAAGGCGCCTGTGACCTGCATCGGCAGCATCGTGCTGGCGACGCTCCTGAACCCCGGGCTTTCCCTCATCATGTACGCGGTGGTGGCCATCGTGGCCGCAGGCATCATCGTGAGCATGAAGCTCTCCTACCCGCGCTACGCAAAACTCCAGCGGGCGATGGACAGGCTCAATTCCGTCGTGCAGGAATACCTCATCGGCGTGCGGCTCGTGAAGGCCTTTGGCACCTATGATTCCGAGAAAAAGCGCTTTGGCGAGGCGAACGACGAATTGATGAAAAAGGGCGTCGCCGCGCAGCTTATCATCACCTTCATTTCCCCGATTATGACGTTTGCGGTGGGGCTTGGCACCGTGCTTGCCATATGGCTTGGCGCGGGGCAGACGGTCTCCGGCGCGACGGAGCCGGGCGATGTTTCGGCCTTCACCATCTACATGGCGCAAATCCTTTCCTCCCTCCTGATGATCACCAACATTTTCAACGTGTTCGTGCGCACGAAGGCCTCGAGCGAGCGCGTGCGCGAGGTGTTGGACGGGGAGGAAGATTTCGTTTTGCAGGGCGCGGGCGAAGTCGGGGAAAAACTCGGCGGCAGCGTGGAGTTTTCGCGCGTCACATTCTCCTATCCGGGCAGCGCGGGCGAACCCGTGCTCAAGGATCTGTCCTTTTCAATTGAAGAGGGGAAGACCCTCGCCATCATCGGCCCCACGGGCAGCGGCAAATCCACGGTGGCGTGGCTGCTCATGCGCTTCTATGACGCAGATTCCGGCAAAATCATGATAGGCGGGCGCAATATAAAGGAAACGGACGCCGCGCTGGTGCGCGCGAGCGTGGCCATCGTGCCGCAAAAGCCCATGCTCTTCTCGGGCACGGTGAAAAACAACCTGCTTTGGGGAGATAGTCAGGCGGATGACGATAAGCTGCGCTTCGCGCTCAAAACGGCGCAGGCGGGCTTTGTGAACGATATGCCGGAGGGCATGGAGAGTATGCTCGGCAGCGGCGGCGTGAACATTTCCGGCGGGCAGAAGCAGAGGGTTTCCATCGCGCGCGCGCTGGTCAAAGACGCGCCCGTGCTGATATTGGACGACGCGACGAGCGCGCTCGACGCGGTTACGGAGGCGAAAGTGCGAAAGCGCCTCGTGCGCGACAGGAAGGGGACGCTTATTCTCATCACACAGCGCTGCTCGACCGCGATGTTCGCGGACGCGATACTCGTGCTCGACGCGGGGCGCGCGGCGGGCTTCGGCACGCACGCGGAATTGATGCGAAGCTGCGAGGTGTACCGGGACATCTATCGCTCCCAGATCGACAGCAAGGCGGCATTGGAGGCGGGCTATGGCGAGTAATGCGATTCAATCCAACAGCAAGCTTCCCTCCATGTCCAACCGCGGCGGAGGCAGGGGCGGCGCGAGCCGCTTTGCCCCGGGCGAAAAACCCAGGAATGCAAAAGGGACGTTCCGGCGCATTATTAAGATATTCATGCGATGGGGGAGAACGGTCTTCGTCGCCATGCTCCTCACTGCGGTAGCCTCCGCCATGCAGGTGGCCGTGCCGTACCTCACGGGCAAGGCGTTCAACGTGTTTGCGGTAAAAGGGCTCGCGTTTGACGCGGACACGCTCATCACCATACTTGCAATCATCGCGGCGCTGCACCTCACGCGCTATGTGACGACGACCCTTTCCGACATCATCATGCTCAAGGTCAGCCAGAGGCTCGTGCATGTGATACGAAGCGAGTTCTTCAACAAGATGCAGAGATTGCCCCTGGGCTTCTTCGACACCACCTCCCATGGGGACACCATGAGCCGCATCGCCAACGACGTGGACAGCATCAGTTCCACCATCGCCTCGAGCGCGACGCAGCTTGTGGCCTCCGCGCTCACGTTCTTCGGCTCGCTCACGCTCATGATCCTGCTCGATGTCCGCCTCACGCTCGTGGTGCTCGTATGCGTGCCGCTCATCTACGGTCTCACGCGCCTCATCGCCGTGAGGAGCCGCGCGTTCTTCCTCTCGCAGCAGCAGAGCCTCGGCGCGCTCAACGGCGTCATCGAGGAAAACATACTGGGCATGAAGATGGTCAAAGCCTTCTCCCGCCAGGAGGAGGCCAAGGCGGAGTTTGGCGAAATCAACGAGAATCTCTATAGAAGCTCGTACCGCGCGCAGACCTGGGCAGGCTTCATGATGCCGATTATGAACGTCATCAACAACCTCACCTTCACGCTCACGGCCATCGCGGGCGGGGTGCTCAGCGTCAGTTACGGCATGGACATCGGCACGGTGGTGAGCTTTTTGAGCTACTCCAAGCATTTCGGCCAGCCGCTCAACAACATTGCGTCCCTCTTCAACTCCATGCAGCAGGCGCTTGCGGGCGCGGAGCGCGTGTTTGAGATACTCGACCGCGCGGAGGAAACGCCGGACGCGCCGGACGCGGTTTCCTTTGAGGCGCCCAAGGGCGGCGTGACTTTTGAAAACGTCAACTTCTCCTACGATAAGATGCGGCCGATCCTCAAGAATGTCTCCTTTGACGTCGCGCCCGGCGAGGTGGTCGCGCTCGTCGGCGAAACGGGCAGCGGCAAGACCACCATCGTCAACCTCGTCACGCGCTTTTACGACGCGGACGACGGCGTTATCCGCATAGACGGCGTGGACATCCGCTCCATCAGGCGCGGGAGCCTTCGCGCCTGCTTCTCCGTGGTGCTGCAGGACACCTGTTTATTCACGGGCACCATTATGGACAACATCCGCTACTCGAAGCCCGAGGCGTCCGACGCGGAGGTGATCGCGGCAGCAAAACTCGCCCGCGCGGACGATTTTATCACCAAGCTGCCCGAGGGGTACGCCACCATGGTTTCGGGCAGCGCGGATAATTTGAGCGAAGGGCAAAGGCAGCTTCTTGCCATTGCGCGCGCCGCGCTGTGCGAGAGCCCCATACTGATACTCGACGAGGCCACGAGCTCCGTCGACACCAAGACCGAGAAGGACATCCAGCAATCGCTCCTTCGCCTGATGAACAGCCGCACCAGCTTCCTCATCGCGCACAGGCTTTCCACCATACGCGACGCGGACAGGATCATGGTGCTCGACGCAGGGGAGATCATCGAGTGCGGCAGCCACGCCGAGCTCATGGCCGCGCGCGGCCACTATTACGACATGGTGGTGAGCCAGATGGGCCTTGCCGCCGCGGAGGAATTTTAAGGGAGGTTACCATGACGTACGACCTTATCGTATTGGGCGGAGGCCCCGCGGGCTATCGGGCAGGCGAGTGCGCGGGCGAGGCGGGTCTCAGCGTGCTTTGCATCGAGGAAAGAAGCGTGGGCGGCGTGTGCCTCAACGAGGGCTGCATCCCCACCAAAACGCTGCTCTATTCCGCCAAGCTCTATGACGGCGCCCGCCACGGCGAAAAATACGGCGTGCGCGCCGCGGGCATTGCGCTTGACCATGCAAAGGTCATCGAGCGCAAAAGCAAGGTCGTGCGCACGCTGGTCGCGGGCGTAAAGGCCGCGCTCAAGGGCGCAAACGTCACGCTCGTATCCGCGCGCGGGATGATAACGGGAAAGGGCGCGGAAGGCTTCACCGTCGCGGCGGGGGATGAAACGTATGTCGGCAAAAACCTCCTCATCGCCACGGGCTCCTCGAGCGCGCTGCCCCCTATACCGGGACTGAAGGAAGCGCTCGCCTCCGGCTTTGCGCTCACCAACAGGGAGTTGCTTGACATACCGGCCGTGCCCCAAAGGCTTGCCATCGTGGGCGGCGGCGTCATCGGCCTCGAGCTTGCGAGCTATTTTTGCTCCGCGGGCAGCGAGGTGACTGTGATTGAAATGCTCGACCACATCGCGGGCGAAAACGACCAGGATCTCGTGAAGATCTTGCAGAAGAATTATGAGAAAAAGGGCGTGAAGTTCCTGCTCTCCACCAAGGTCGCTTCCTTCGGGGAGGGCGTGATCCGCTGCGAAAAGGACGGGGAAGCGTTTGAAATTGAAGCGGACAAAGTCCTCGTGTCCATTGGCAGGCGGTCGAACACGGCGGACTTGGGGCTTGAGAGCATCGGCGTCACTCTGGAGCGCGGTGCTGTCGTTACGGACAGCCATATGCGCACCAACATACCCGGCGTTTACGCCGCGGGGGATGTCAACGGCCGCTCCATGCTCGCCCACACGGCCTACCGCGAGGCGGAGGTCGCCGTGAACCATATCCTCGGCCGGGAGGATGGAATGCGCTACGACGCGATTCCCTCTGTCATCTACACCAATCCCGAGCTTGCCGGCGCGGGGGAAACGGAGCATACCGCGCGCGCCAAGGGCATGGACGTGTCCGCCGTGGCGCTGCCCATGCGCTTTTCCGGCAGATACCTCGCGGAAAACGAGGGCGGGGACGGCATGATGAAGCTCGTTTATGAAAACGGAACGAAGCGCATCGTAGGCGTACACGCGCTTTCGAACTACGCCAGCGAGTTCATCGTGGAAGCGGCCACGCTCATCGCCATGGGCGCGGACACGGAGAGCGTCAAACGCCTGGTTTTCCCGCATCCCACGGTCGCGGAAATCATCCGCGAGGCGGCGTTTAAAGCCTAAAGCGTCATAGAAAAGGGTTATGCCGCCGCGACGGGAAAATCTGTTTTCCTGCAATATCCTACAT
>JAEWMV010000181.1 GCA_023393045.1 Bacillota bacterium
GAACCGTATGGGACGCAGGATCAGGGAGCTCGAGCAGGCGCTTAGCCAGAAGGAAACCGAGATCGCGCAGCTTCGCGCGCGCGCGGACGAGCTTGGCGCCGTCGTGGAGAGATACAGGGGGCAGGAATCCGCCATCGCGGGCGCGCTGACCAAGGCGCAGACCGCCTCGGAGAGAATCGTCAGGGAGGCGCAGGAGGAGAAGGACGCCATACTGCGCCGTGCGGACGAGCAAAAGCGCGAGGCGGAGCGGGAGGCCGCGGGCATCGTTGCGGACGCGCAGCGCCGCGCTTCCATCATCGAGGAGCAGGCCAGGCGCCGCGCGCACGAAACGGCGCAGCGCGCCGAAGCCTTCATGGTTGAGTACCGCGAGAGCGCGAATAAGCTCATCGATACGTTCAGGCGCACGGCCTCCGAGGCGAGTGGGCAGGCGCAGCAGTTTGCTTCGGCCATAGGCGCGCTCAATCTCGACGAGGCAATCGAGGCGACGCACGAGTACGACCATGTCGCCGCCCTGACCCAGACGCCCGCGCAGGACATGCCGGATGATTATGTGGACCCCGCGTCGCTCATGCGCAGCATTTACCAGATAGAGCAGAGGGAGCTGCCCGAGGACGCCGCGGAGGAAGAAGCCGCGGCGGAAGTTGAGGCGGAGGCCGCGCCGGGCGAACCCGCGCCCGATCCGTTTTCCTCGTGGGCGCGCCCGGAGGAAAAGCCCGAGGCGAGCGAAGAACCCGCATGGAACAAGGACGCGCTTGACCTTGAAAAGAAGGAAGAGGACGGGCATGTGTGGACGATTGAGGAGATCGTGGAGCGCACCAACGCCGACGCGGGCGCGCAGATAGACGACGAGCTCAACGCCATCATCGAGGACGTGCTGCGGGGTTCTTGACGAACGGGGCTTGTTCTGATATAATCCTTTGGTAATCGGCGATGAACGGGAGTATTCGCACCCCGGCGCATCAGAGAGCGCGCTCCACAGGCTGCAAGGGCGCGCGCGCAAAAGGCTGCGATGTCCGGCCCCGTGAGCCGCGCGGAGGGAATGCCGCGCCGCGGGAGCGCGATAAAGCTCATGAGAGACCAAATTAAGGTGGTACAGCGACAATGCTCGCCCTTATTAAGTGATTAATAAGGGCGGTTATTTTTTATTACAAAAAGGGAGGATTATGATATGGCAGGCAAGAGAGAGGACGAATTCGTCAAACACATCGCGTCCCGCGCGGAGGATTTTCCGCAGTGGTACACGGATGTCATTTTAAAAACCGATATGGTGGATTATTCCGACGTGAAGGGTTGCATGGTGATCAAGCCCTACGGCTACGGCGTGTGGGAGCTGATCCAGCAGGAAATGGACGCGCGCTTCAAGGCCACGGGGCATAAGAACGCCTATTTCCCGCTGTTCATCCCCGAAAGCCTTCTCATGAAGGAGGCGGAGCATGTGGAGGGCTTCGCGCCCGAGGTGGCGTGGGTGACGATGGGCGGCAGCGAGGTGCTCACCGAGCGCCTTGCCATACGCCCCACGAGCGAAACGGTCATCGGCTCCATGTACTCACGCTGGATACAGTCGTACCGCGATCTACCTATGCTGCTCAACCAATGGTGCAACGTTGTACGGTGGGAAAAGAATACGCGACCGTTCTTGAGGACGACAGAATTCCTCTGGCAGGAGGGGCACACCGCCCACGCGACCGGGGAGGAGGCGCAGGAGGAAACCATGCGCATGCTCGGCGTGTATAAAGAATTCGCCGAAAACGTGCTTGCCATCCCCGTGATCACGGGCAGGAAGAGCGAGAAGGAAAAATTTGCGGGCGCTGTTGCGACCTACACCATGGAGGCCATGATGCAGGACGGCAAGGCGCTGCAGATGGGCACCTCGCACTACATGGGGCAGAACTTCGCCAAGGGGTACGACATTACGTATCTGAGCCGTGAGGGGCGGCTGGAATACTGCCACACGACCTCGTGGGGCACCACGACCCGCATGATCGGCGGCATCATCATGGTGCACGGCGACGACCGCGGCCTCATGATGCCCCCGCGCGTCGCGCCCACGCAGGTGGTGATACTGCCCATCGCCCAGCACAAGGAGGGCGTGCTCGACAAGGCGTATGAATTAAAGAAGCAGCTTGCCGACGCCGGAATCCGTGTCGAGCTGGACGACAGCGACAACAGCGCGGGCTGGAAGTTCAACGAGTGGGAAATGAAGGGCGTGCCCGTGCGCCTCGAGGTCGGCCCCAAGGACATTGAAAAGAATCAGGTGGTGCTGGTGCGGCGGGACAATCACGAAAAATCTTTCGTACCCATGGAAGGGCTCGCGGATGCGATCAAGGCGCTGCTTGGCGAGGTGCATAAAGGCATGTTTGCGCGCGCACTCGCCTTCCGCGAGGAAAAGACGGTGGACGCGGCGGACTTCGAGCGGCTCAAGGAGGGCGTGAACCACGGCTTTGTGCGCGCCATGTGGTGCGGGGAGCGCGCCTGCGAGGAGGAGATCAAGACTAAGACCGGCGCGACCACGCGCTGCATGCCCCTCGAGCACGACCATGAGAAGGAGGCCTCGCTCGGCCACACCTGTGTGCATTGCGGCAAGCCCGCCAAGACCATGGTGTATTTTGCGAAGGCATACTGATAATTGCAACTAATAGCTTACAGTGAATAGTGAATAGCTAACTGCATGAATAAACGCCCGCGCAAGCGGGCGTTTATCATACGGCAATTGTCAATTCCCATCCCCCGGGTTTATACTGATTGCAGCATGGTAAGGAGGTTTGTTTATGAAGGTCATTCTGATTAACGGCAGCCCCAACGAATACGGCTGCACCTATACGGCGCTGGCGGAGGTGGCCAAGAGCCTCGGCGAAAACGGCGTTGAAACGGAGATCATCCACATCGGCAAAAAGCCCATACGCGGCTGCCAGGATTGCGAGGTATGCCACAGGGGCAAGTGCGTGTTCAACGACGACATCGTGAACCTCGTGGTGGAGCGCATGCGCGGGGCGGACGGCCTGGTGGTGGGCAGCCCCGTCTATTACGCCTCGGCAAACGGCAGTATAGTGAGCTTGCTCGATCGGATGTTCCAGGTGGCGGAAAACCTCGCCCACAAGCCCGCGGCGGCCATCGTTTCCGCGCGGCGCGCGGGCACGACAGCCGCGCTCGACGTGCTCAATAAATACTTCCTCATCGCGCAGATGCCCGTGGTGTCTTCTACCTACTGGTCTATGGTGCACGGCAACACGCCCGAGGAGGTGTTGCAGGATGAGGAGGGCCTTCAGGTCATGCGCAACCTCGGCCGCAACATGGCGTATATGCTAAAGTGCATCGAGGCCGCGAAAAAGGCGGGCATCGAGCCGCCCGCCGCCGAAAAAAGGTGTTTCACGAACTTTATCCGCTAAGTTTACTTTCGCCGGAGGGCTTTGAGACAGGCCTTGCGCTCGTCGCTGATGCGAAAGCTCTCCACGGCCTTCTGGATGGATTTGTTATGCACCCATTTGTCAAGGACGTTGCCCTCTATCACGGGCAGCGTCCTTTCATACTGATGGATGAGCGCGTAGCTGATGTACCACGCGGCCGCCATGTTGACGTAGTATTCTTCCGCGGGAAGCGCTGCGACGGTATAAAGCATCGCGGGGTCGAAAACATCGTCCTCAAGGAAGAAAGCGAGCAGCGTCACCAGCGCGAAGCGGATGGTATACGTTTTTCCGCTTGCGAGCCAGAGCCCGACATATTTATAGACCTCGTTCTTATGCTTCTCAAACGCCTTTGGCGGCAGCGCGTCGCACACCGCCCAATTGTCCACATAGGGCAGAAATTCCTCAACGCGGCGCATAAGCGCGGGGAAGCCGAGCTTGAGCCTGCCGATCAGGCCCGCGTGCAGCAGGTTTTCCTCGAGATAGACATGCGGCAGCGCGTCGAGGAAGGCCTCCGCCGCACTCTCGCGCGCGAGTTCGCGCGATAATTTGCCCAGCGCGGGCGCGCGCACGCCTATGATGCGCGCGGGGTCGACGTTGGGGATGAGCTTGCGGTTGAAAGCAGCGTAGCCTTCGTCCCTGAGCGAAAACAGCTTTTCTTTTATCGTATCCATGGAAGAAGTATACATTGCGTTCACATTTCTTTCAATGCCTATGGTTGAGGCGAAGCGCGTATTGTGATATCATCAATCCTAGTTTGCAACGTGGAAGGAGCGACCCGCCGATGCCATTTCTTTACTGGACGGCCGCCGTGCTGGGCGGATATCTTATAGGCTCTTTGAATTTCGCCATCATCCTCACGAAGTATTTTCTGCACGCGGACGTGCGGGAGCGGGGCAGCGGCAACGCGGGCACCGCCAACGTGGCGCGCGTGTTCGGTCCATGGATGGGCGCTGCAACGCTTGTGGGCGACGTGGGCAAGACCATCCTCGCCATGTATCTTGGCACGGCGCTCCTCTCGGTCAACGGCATGTGCGCCGCCGCGGCGGTCTGCATGATCGGCCACTGCTTCCCCGTATTCTTTGGTTTCCGCGGCGGCAAGGGCGTGGCGGTCGCCGCAGGCATCGCCGTCATGCTCGACTGGAGGCTGTTTCTGATTCTCCTCGCGGTCTATGCGCTCGTTTCCATCCTCATTAAAAAAGCGTCCGTCTCCTCGCTCGTCGCCGCGGGGGCGCTGCCCTTCGCCATGCTCATATGGGGCGAGTTCGCGGCGGTTGAAATCCTGCTTGCGGCATTCTCCGCGCTCGTCATCTGGCTGATGCACCGCGGCAATATAAAACGCCTTCTTCACGGGGAAGAAGGCAAATTTCATTTCGGCAAACGCAATGAATAAAGGCTATAATTCTACATTGTATATGCCCTTGACATGCTCCCTGCCCGGGAGCATGATTGCGATCGCGCCCACCGCGCCGAAGAGGCCGAGCCCGCAGATGACGGTCCGTATCGGCAGCGCGTCGCCAAGCGCGCCCGCGACGAGCGTGCCCAGTATGCCGCCGAGCGTCGTGAGCATCTGGAACGTGCCGTTGTATCTTCCGCGCATTTCGTTGGGCACATGGTTCTGCGTGGAGGAGATGCGTATGTTGTACGAGGTCACGCTCAAAAGCCCGGTGAGCAGCATCATCCCCATCATGACGTAGACGGGCGTGAAGAGATATGTCGCCTCTATCAGGCTGATGGCGATGTACACGAAAAAAGCGATGGCGAATTTGAGGTGCGTGGGATACTTGTGGTGGTAATGCACGAAGCCGCCCACCATCCGTCCGAGGACCGAAAAGGCCATCACATAGGTGTACATCGAAACGCCCAGTTCCTCTACGGACTTGAAATAGGGCAGCACCAGCGTACCCGTGCCGTTGAAGATGAACGTATTCACGATAAAAAACGCGGTGATGAAGAGCAGCCCCTTCTCCTTCTTCAAATAGGCGAGACCGTCCTTAAAATCGTCCGCATAGCGGCGCATGCTATAAGTGGATGCGGCGGCGGAAATGTGCGTTTCGTCCGCTTTGATCTGCGTTTCCGCGATGGCGGCGACGAGGAATGTGATTGCGTTGAAGAGGAAGAGCGGCTCGAGGCCGACGTTCTCATAACACCAGGCTGCCACGGGAACCATGATGGCCGAGAGGGGGTAGAGCATGCTCGAGATCGAGTACGCCTTGGAGAAATTGCCCTCGCTGATGAGCGTGGGGTATAAACTGTCGTACGCCACGAGGTAGACGCTGTCGATGCTGCCGATGACGACGCACAATATGAGCAGCACGGGATAGCTGAACCAACCTACGGATAGCGCGCCGAATATGCCAAGATAGAGCAGAGCGGAAAGGAAATCCAGCCCGTATATCACCTTCACCCGCGAGAAACGGTCGAGATACGGCCCTGCGAGCGAGGGCATGATGATCTTTGGCAAACTGTAGGCCACGGAAAAAATGGCGTAGAGCAAGGTCGAGCCGGTGTAGTCGAGCACCAGCAGGCCGATTGCGAAGCCTGAAACGGCGTTGCCGAGCATCGACACCACCGTTCCAAGCGTGAGTATAGTGAAGTTCTTCGTCCAAAGGGGTTTCTTTTCCATACAAATGAATTATATAGCGAAATTGAGCGAAATGCTACCGTTTACAGCTTCCGCCTTGATGCGGTTTTGCGCGCCGTGCATGATGTGAATCTCCTTGCGGTGCTTTTCCCCGTCGATGCGCACGGAGCCGGAGACGTTTTCCACATCGATGTTGTACTCTGTAATGGGCAGGCTTGTGGAAATGCGCAGCGTTCCGTTCACGGTTTCGGCGGAAATTTCGCCCCGCAGTTCCCCACCAAGCGTAACGCCGCCGTTGACGGTTTCGCCCTTGCACACGGTTTTCGCCCTGCACGAGGTGATGGAAACGCCGCCATTGACACTTTCGCCGTGGATGGTGTCCGCGCGCACACCGCTAAATTCCAGGGAACCGTTGACGGTAGTGCACTTGAGCGTATCAAGCTCAATATCCCGCACCGTGATGGCGCCGTTCACGCCGTCGATATCGAATCTCCTGAAATGGACGTTTGGCACGGTGATGTCGATGCGGCCGGGCTTCCAGCCGCCCACGCGGAAGAGATTGCCGAATCTCTGGTGTTCCTCGTTGATGCGCAAAACGCCGTTTGAAAGGGAGATTTCGGGCTTGACGCGCTCGTCCGGGTAGTTGATATCGATGCGCCATTCGCCTCCCTTTATGATCGAGACGTTGGCGTTGACGATATCCGCCTTGATGGAATGGAACTCGTCGGGGCTTGGGCCGAAGGATGCGGTTGTCTCCGCATCCCTGGCGCCGTTGCCCGCCTGTGCGATGATTTCACGCGCGAGCCTCTCGGGGCTGCCGAGGGAGGAGATGATCTCAGCCTCCCGTTCGGGGCCCGCGTCGTCGAAATACTCCTCATAATAGCGAAGCGCGCCCTCGCGCTCGCTCCTGTCGATGCAGATCAAGCAGCTTTCCAGCCGGTTCATGAATTCGCGCCTGTTCATACGAGTCCCTCCTTGCGCACCTTCCAATCGTACACTCCCATATAACGCTCGCGCATCAGCTCGAGCAGCCTGTCTTGCGGCGGCTGTATCGCGCGTTTTTCGCTTGTGCGCACGCCGCGCAGCTCAAGCGGGGAGTTTTTGCCGGTGTATCGTCCTTTCATAGCCGTTTTCCTCCGAATAAAATCTTGTCGACCCCATCTTTATATGCACTCCACTCGGTGCGGTATTCATTGAGTTTTCTCCGGCCAAGGCCCGTGATGGCGTAATAACGCCGGAGCCGCCCCGAATAGGGCTGGTCGTAAGTGGTGAGCATTTCGTCCTTCTGCAGCCGCCGCAGCACAGGGTAAAGCGTGGATTCCGATATCTCCACGACCTGCTTGATGCTCTGCGTGAGCACATAGCCGTACGCGTCCTCGCTGTCCAACACGGCCAGCACGCATGCGTCGAGCAATGCGCTTCCAAGCTGAAACGTCATGGCCATACCTCCTTTCGTCGTATCATATTATATGGCGTATAATATTATGTGTCAATACCTAAATGAGCGCGTTATGAAAATTTTCCGCCGCAGCGGCAAAAAACTATAATTCAGCCGCGAACTATGTTAAAATAACAACTAAGTTTCCCAAGCCCGCGCGCTTGGGCGGATATTGGGAAGGGTTATGAGGAAAACGAAGATCATCGCAATCGAGGGGATAGACGGCTCCGGCAAGGGCGTGCAATATAGGCTGCTCACGAAAGCCCTTGCAGATATGGGCTATACCGTCGCCAGCCGCGACTATCCCATGTATGATACGTTCTTCGGCGCGCAGGTCGGCGCGCTGCTCGCGGGCAAGGGCGCCGTCCCCGCGGACGAGGTGGACGGCAAGAGCATGGCGCTCTGGTTCGCGCTGGACCGCTGGGAAAGTTTTCACGATTACCGGGACGGGGACGCGGATTTTCTCATCATCAACCGCTTTGTGCTCTCCAACGCCGTCTATCAAAGCATACGCGATATCGATCTGGCCAAGCCGGATATCGTCGATTGGGTGCTGGAGCTGGAATACGGCCACTTTGGCCTGCCGCGCCCGGACGTGAACCTCGTGTTCATGGTGACGGTGGAGGCGGCGGAGCGAAACGTGCGCCGCAAGGGTTTCAGAGACTACGTGGGCGCGGGCAAGGATGTTTATGAGGCGTCCTCCGCCATACAGGCGCGCGCCATGAACAAATATGCCGAAATCGCCGCGCGCATGGAGGATGTGGAGCTCATACCCTGCATGGAGGACGGCGCGCTGCTCGGCGTGGAGGAGATTGCCGCGCGCGTGCTTGCGGCGCTCAAAAAACGCGATATCATTTAGCAATTTATATAAAAATTCAAAAGGAGTACCAGAATGAGAAGAGTAGGCATACTGACCGGAGGCGGAGACTGCCCCGGGCTCAACGCCGTCATCCGGGGCGTTGTGGAGAGCTGCGCGGCGTATGACATCGAGGTGTACGGCTTCTATGCGGGCTGGCGCGGCGTGATCGAGGACGACGGGCAGGTTCTCACGCCCGGGGACGTCAAGGGCATCCAGACGCTCGGCGGCACGATACTCGGCAGTTCGCGCACCAACGTCATGAAGATCGAGGACGGGCCGCAGCGTGTGCGGGACGCCATGAAGCGCCACGGCCTCGAAGGGCTCATCGCCGTGGGCGGGGACGACACGCTGGGCGTCGCCAACCACCTGAGGAAACAGGGCATGAACATGATCGGCGTGCCCAAAACAATCGACAACGACCTCTCCTGCACGGACTATACCTTCGGCTTCGACACGGCGGCGAACATCGCCATGCAGGAGATAGACCGCCTGCACACCACCGCCGCCGCGCACGCGCGCTGCTTTGTGGTGGAGTGCATGGGCAGGCACACGGGCTGGATCGCACTGCAGGCGGGGCTCGCGGCGAACGCGCACCTCGTGCTGATACCGGAATTCCCCAAAACCTTCAGCGATGTGTATAAGTTCGTGCGTGAGCGCTATCAGCGCGGCGAAAAGTATACGATCATCGCCGTCGCGGAGGGGTTTGAGTTCATCGGCGAGGATGAGGAGGATACGGGCACGGACGCATTCGGCAACCGCCTGCTCAACTACCGCGAGATCGCCCGCACACTTGCCGAAAGGGTAGAGAATGCAATCCGCAGCGACGAGTCGCTCGATCGCAAGCGCGAATATTTCGAATCCCGCTTCGTGGTGCTCGGGCACCTGCAGCGCGGCGGCGCGCCAAGCGCCTTTGACCGCGTGCTGGGCGCGCGCCTCGGCATCAAGGCCGGTCAGCTCGCGTGTGAGGAGAACTACGGCAACATGGTGGCGATACGCGGCACGGAAATCGTCGTGGCCGACCTTGAGCGCGCGGTGAGCTGCCGCAAGATGGTGGACGCGGAGCTCTACGAGGCCGCGAGCCTGTTCTTCAAATAAGAAAAGCTTTCACTGCGTAAAACCCTGCCCGCCGGGGCGGAGTTGGCACAGAGAAGTATGGGAAGGTGACGAGTTTCGGCTTGTTGCCTTCTCTTTTGTCCGCGCAAGCATCAGCCCTTATGTTATAATAAACCATAGATAAATTGGAATTTGCAAATTAGTTTTGAGATATAAGGAAAAGCAAATTACAAGAGGTGAAATACATGAGAAAAACGCTTCAGGATGTGGCAAGCTATTTGAAGGAAATCATGGTGCCCGAGACGCATGAAGCATATGCGATCGATCCTGCATATACGAATGTTTCAGATGAAGAGAGCATACGTGCGGGCGTGCGGGCGTTCAGAGCCTTTTTGGTTCGGCTTTACGATGTTTTATACGCCAAAGGTGATGTCTATGATAATAGCAAAAAAGTTGCCCATGAATATGAAAACCGCACCACGCTTTCGGTATATTATCCGTTTCTGCATAATGTAAGCACCATATTAATGGACATAGGCTATCATGGCACGCCAGTTGAAAACGCGCAATCTCTCGCCTGTGGAAATATCGTATTCAATGGAAAGCTGTCTGTTGCCAAAAACCTTGAATGCCTGCGGTTTCTGACGGATTGCGGTATTTGCATTGATGGCATAGATATAAACGAAAAAAAGCAAAACTTGTCACATATCAAAACCATAAAGATTACATATCCAGATAACCCCACTATGCTGACAGGCCTGAAGGTCATGGCAATCGCCGAAATAGACCATGGCACCCTCGTCAACCAGAATGTTTTTTTGCGCTGTGATTACAGGGTATTGAAAAAGGATGAAACCGATGTGCTTTCCATCGTGCAGGATACGATAA